>JAGXLC010000317.1 GCA_018334875.1 Bacteroidales bacterium
CATTGTGTCCAGCTACGACAATTTTAATGAAGTGGATAAGTTGATGTTGAAATGAGCAAAGAGCAAAGAGCATAGAGCAAAGAGCATAGAGCAAAGAGCAAAGAGCTTAGAGCTTAGAGCTTAGAGCTTAGGGCAAAGAGCAAAGAGTAAAGAGCAAAGAGCATAGAGTGAAGAGCATAGAGCATAGAGTGAAGAGCATAGAGAATAATATGATGAAGATTAAAAGAATGGTAACATTAATAAAAATAGAAAATGTCAGAATTTAGATTTGAAGGTTTGAATATATGGAAGTTGAGCATAGAGATAGCCGATAACCTCTTTGATATTGCTGATATAGCAGAGGGTAGAAAGTATTACCGGTTTGCAGAGCAGCTTCGGGCTGCAACTATGAGTATATCAAATAATATTGCAGAAGGTTCAGGTTCATTTTCAGATAAAGATTTTGCAAATTATTTGGTTATTTCAAGAAAATCGGTTTTCGAATGTGCCAATATTCTTATTTTATTTCTCAGAAGAAAAATTATAACAAATGAAATTAAAGAAAAGGAGTACAATGATTTGCAATACTTGAGTAAAATGATAACCAATTTCAGAAAAAGCTTAATAAATAATAATAAGTAACTGATTTATAGTACAAATTGTTGTCTTTTTGAAATTTGTATGCTTAAATATATCTGCTCTTTGCCCTGAGCCCTATGCTCTGCGCTCTGAGCTCTTAACTTTGAACTTTTTATTAGTTAAAAATATAACAATATTAATCATTCCTTTTAACCTTTTAAACTTAGCTGAGATGATACGAACCAAAGAATTGATGAAAGTTTTCAGAACCGATGAGGTTGAAACGACAGCACTCAACCGGGTGAACCTGGAAGTAGAAGATGGTGAATTTGTAGGAATAATGGGCCCTTCGGGGTGTGGTAAGTCCACACTGCTGAATATATTGGGGCTGCTTGACAACCCTTCGGGTGGTGAGCTATATTTCATGAATCATGAAGTATCCAATTATTCTGAGAGAAAACGAACCAATCTGCGAAAAGCCAATATTGGCTTTGTTTTTCAGAGTTTTAACCTGATTGATGAACTGAATGTATTTGAAAATGTGGAGTTGCCATTGCTTTATCTGAAACGTCCTTCTTCTGAAAGAAGAAAACGGGTGGAGGAAGTGCTTGAAAGGATGAAGATGTCGCACCGGAAGAAGCATTTTCCTCAGCAATTGTCCGGAGGTCAGCAACAGAGGGTTGCTATATCCCGTGCCGTTGTAGCCAATCCCCGGTTGATTCTGGCAGACGAGCCCACCGGGAATCTTGATTCAGCCAACGGTGAGGAGGTCATGAACCTTTTGCAGGAACTTAACCGGGAAGGGACTACCATTATAATGGTTACACACTCTCCGTCGGATGCTGAAAAAGCGCATAGAATCGTACAGTTGTTTGACGGGTATGTTGTGACAGAAAATATCAAACAGGTGTTATAAATTTAAAATTATCTAATTATGAAAACTTTACGCGCACTTTTGGTAACGGCTTTGGTGGTGACAGGTATGTCGGGATACGCTGGGTCCGGGGGAAATGACAAAGTAGTCCGTACCGCAGATGAAGAAAGATCCATACCCATCTCAGGTGTAAAGGCTCTGGATATCACCATAGCATGTGAATTGAATATCCGGCAGGGAGATGAAGAATCCCTCAGGATAGAGACAGACAGGAATATGTTTCGCAAGCTCGATGTGGAGGTCAGAGATGGTATTCTTTACATTGGTTCGGATGACCGGGACAGGGATTTTGG
Organism: Bacteroidales bacterium; assembly: GCA_018334875.1. Classification (NCBI taxonomy): domain Bacteria; kingdom Pseudomonadati; phylum Bacteroidota; class Bacteroidia; order Bacteroidales; species Bacteroidales bacterium. Next base: position 1,786 of record JAGXLC010000317.1, read on the forward strand.
CGACCGGGATGTGGAAATTCATCTGACGGTGAAAACCCTCAATAAGATCGATATTGGGGGTGCCGTGAAGCTGAGTACAATGGGAACACTCGAAACGCCTAAGCTTGAGTTGAGTATTTCCGGTGCCGCAGATATCGATATGAACATTGCTACGGAAAAACTTTTGGCAGACTTTAGCGGAGCGGTAAAGGCGAATATTGAAGGAAAAGCCAGTTACGTGGTAATGGATATGGGCGGTGCTTCCAAGGTTGATGCAGAGGATCTGGTTACCGAAGCATTTTATCTGGATTTTAGCGGCTTTGGAAAAGCAGAGATATATGCTGAAAAGGTATTGAAGGTAGATATGTCGGGCATGGGCGTTGTACGATACGGGGGCAACCCAAGGAAAGTTGAGGCCAATTCTTCCGGTCTTGGAATTATCAGGGAACGGTAGGCAGAAGGGTGGGGAAGTCAGAGGTCGGAGGTCAGAGGTCAGAAGTCAGAGGTCAGAAGTCGGAGGTCAGAAGTCAGAAGTCAGAGCTCAGAAGTCAGAAGTCAGAGGTCAGAGGAGGCATCTAATGGATAAGACCAAAGTAAACTCTTGCTTACACCCCTGTTTCTTTACTTTCGAATTAAGAGCCGTTCGGTGATACAGTCGGCAATTATGCACGGAACCCTGAATGCTACATTTGGTTTATCGATTATGATGGTAGGCGGGGGCAATGACCTGACTACTGGTATGACCGGACTCCCCGGATTTATTGCACTTGTTGTTGTTCTTTTTATTATTTATGGCTACGATAACAGAATTTCGGGTGAGCGGATCATGTCCGGCAAAATGTCTCAAGGTTAGTAATTATACTCAATGTGACTCATGTACTAAATATCAAGGTATTTGATAATGAAAAGAAAGCTGTTTGTAAAAATTAATGACTAAAAATTGTCCACTTTTTGACATTTTCCTTCCGGCAGCAAGGGATAACCATCAAATTTACTGCTGACTCAGCCAATCAGCCAATCAGTCAATCAACCAATCATCTGAACCGGGATTTACATCGAGTAATACAATCCTGCATCGGGGCCCAGCGGAAGACCGAGAACGATCCATACGATCAGCAGCAATACCCAGGTCACGAAGAACAGAAGGGTATAGGGGAGCATGGTGGAAACTACCGTACCGATCCCCGCTTTGGGTTCATATTTCTGCATAAAAGCAATGATCAGGGCAAAAAAGCTCATCATGGGAGAGACGATGTTGGTTACGCTGTCGCCTATTCTGTAGACCACTTGTGAGAGCTCCGGTGAATAGCCCATGAACATGAACATGGGTATGAATATAGGGGCGAGGATGGCCCATTTGGCCGAGGCACTTCCCATGAGCATGTTGATGCCCCCTGCAAAGATCACAAAGAGAATCATCAGGGGAATGATGCCGAGGTTGGCAGCCATAAGTGTTTTGGCCCCTGTTATTGCCAGGATCATGCCCAGGTTGCTCCATTTAAAGTAGGCTACAAACTGGGCGGCAAAGAATACCAGTACGATATACATGGCAAGGGTTTTCATGGTTTCCCCCATGCCCTTCATTACCTGGGCATCATTGGTGTATTTGCCCGTAATAATACCAAAGACAAGGCCGGTAGCTCCGAAAAGCACAAAAATTATTGTAATCACACCCTCCAGAAGAGGAGATCTCAATATTCCCCCGTCTTCGCCTCTTAAAACTCCGTTTTCCGGGAGAATCCCCCAAAGAATCAGTCCTGCGATTAACAAAAACGTAACGAATGCCCCTAAAAGTCCTTTCTTTTCCGTACGGGTAACACGTTCCAGTTTTTCGACTTCCTGTCCTTCGCTGTTGTAGCTTCCCAGTCTTGGCACCACAACCTTTTCGGTAATCCAGGTACCTCCGATAGCTATTACGAATGTTGAGGCAATCATGAAGTAATAATTGGCTGTGGGATTAACTGTGTATTCAGGGTCCACTATGCGGGCGGCTTCCTGGGATAAACCGGCCAGCAGGGGATCAAGTGAACCCAAAATCAGGTTGGCGCTGAATCCGCCTGAAACACCTGCAAAGGCAGCGGCCATACCTGCAATGGGATGCCGGTCCAGGGCGATAAAAATCACACCGGCAAGGGGTATGAGGAGGACATAGCCTACATTGCTTGCCAGATTGGAAAGAATACCCGCCAGCACGATCACAAAGGTCAGCAACCGCTTGGGAGAGGCAAGCACCAGGCCCCGAATCACAGCGCTGATGAGTCCGCTGCTTTCGGCAATGCCAATACCCAGCATGGCAACCAGCACAATACCCAAAGGTGCAAAACCGGTAAAGTTATCCACCAAATTGAGTATGATTTTATGTAAACCCTCCCGGGATAATAAATTAACCGGTTCAACCACTTCTTCCGTACCCGGATGTACGGCTTGCCAGTCAAGCCAGTGGCCAATTCCGGAGAGCAAGAGTGCCAGAAGCGCGAAAATACCAAATAGCGTGGCCGGATGCGGTAATGCATTGCCAACCCGTTCTACTCCATTCAGAAATTTTGTAAATAACGATTGAAACAGATTTTTTATCATCGGTACCTCAGGTTTTGGGCCGTAAAACTAATAAAAATTGTGGATTCGGATGTTTATGTCCGTAAATTTTGTATGATCCGGTTCTTTAACCAGAATAATCCTGCATGGGCGATTTAACTATTTCCGGAAGCTTCCTCAAGGATTCTGAGTATATTCATGGCTTCTTCTCTTTTATTACCGCAGATGGCCTTTTCGGGTGTAAAATTTTTGCATACATCCGGTCGAAGGGGGGAATGGAAAAGCTCGCAAAGGAAATCTTCTGTAAGGTGCACACAGGGAACCCCTGCCGGCTTGCCTTCCGGCATACCCGGTATGGTTGAACTGATGGAGGGAGCAATACAACAGGC
>JAGXLC010000318.1 GCA_018334875.1 Bacteroidales bacterium
CGGGACTGCCTGGTCCTATACCGCAAACAGAAATATGGGTTTCGTCATTGATCATTCATTACCTCCTCAAATAAGTTTAGGGCGTTTTCTGTTGCCGCCAGTAAACCGGCTTCATGAGAAAACAATACTACTTCAATGTGGAGTTCATCATAAACATGTTGTTCGGCCCGGTATTTTATCAGCCTGACCAGGTAACTCCAGAAATCTCTATCTTCCACATATTTTACAGCTTCTTCCGTGGTGTTGGCGTTCATGATTGCTTCAAAACCATTCGGATCCCGAGAGTGCTTAAAATAGTGGGCTGCGAAAATTTCATTGCGGGCATCGGCTGTTCTGCTGTGGGTTTGGAACACACCACCTGCCAGTTTCACCAGTTTTCCGATATGACCCACCAAAACCAGGTCAGTGAACTCATAGAGAACGGCTTGTTCCAGCATGTATCCTATGTAATTGCTTGTAAGCACAATTCTCTCTTTGTCGTATTTCAGCTTTTCAGACGAAAAGGTCTTACCATAGTTACCTGGTGCAAGAATGGTTTTTCTCCAGCCCCAGGCCGCTTGTTGCTTCAGTTTAATCACCAGGGACTCTTTCAGGGCATCCTCCGACATGGGTTTCACAAGACCCGTGGTGCCCAGTACTGAAATGCCTCCTTCAATACCCAGGCGGGGATTAAAAGTTTTACGGGCCAGTTCCACCCCCTCCGGAATACTGATGGTTATTTCCATCCCCGTCCCGGCAGCAACGACTTCGCGCACCGATTCATGAATCATCTTCAAAGGGGTAGGATTGATGGCAGGTTTGCCCACCTCTGCCTCCAAGCCGGGTTTGGTCACCACACCAATGCCTTCACCAGCTTTAATCTGTATTTCATCACCCTCTGCAAATGAAGCCTGGGCGATTACTTTCACCCCATCCGTAATATCCGGATCATCGCCGGCATCCTTGATGGTTGAACAGGAAGCCGAATCAGGGTTCACCCTGGAGTCTTCCAGCTCAAGCACAACTTCACTACCGCCGGGTAACTGAACAGAGACATGAGATACCAGCCTTTGCTCCATCAACATATAAGCAGATGCCTTGGCCACGGCACATGCGCAGGTTCCGGTAGTATATCCCGAGCGTAAATCGGTATGAAGTTTTTGCTTTCTGTCCATCTTATTTATTTTTCACCAGGTTGTAAAGCATGGCATTGATGATGGCAACCCCAACTGTACTACCCCCTTTTCTGCCCCGGGTGATGATGTAGGGTATGCCGGTCTGCTTAAGCCGCTCTTTGGACTCTGCAGCCCCAACAAATCCAACAGGCACTCCAATCACCAGATCAGGTTTGAGACGACCTTCATCCACCAATTCGCAAATACGATTCAAAGCTGTAGGGGCATTGCCGATGATAAATACCTTAAAATCCCTGTCTGCTGAAGCTTCATCAATACTGCATATGGATCGCGTTTTACCTTGATCCCGGGCTTTTTGAATAACATTTTCATCATGGACATAGCAATGGATTTCACAACCCAGCTCATGCAGGGAAGGCTTGCTTGTTCCGGCTATAATCATTGATGTATCAGCATAAATCTTACAGGAATTCAATAAAGCCTTGTTCCCATTTGTCAGAGCATCCGGATGGGCTTCCACAAGATGTGCATATTCGAAATCGGCCGTGGTATGGACAATCCTTTTGATAACAGGCTCCAGCTCCCCGGTTATCTTAAGGTGCGACAATTCCCGGCTGATGATCTGCATGCTTTTCTCCTCAATCCCCCTCGGGTCTATATTCATGTATTCGCTTGTTTCCATAGTTTTACAATTTGTTCCAGAAAATGAAAGCTTGAATAAAAATGTACGTGGGCATAGCCTGCCAGACAATTGTTAAGCTTCAGCCCGCATTGCCATTCCTTTTGTTTTTCAGGTTTTTCAAGTTTATATTCGAGAGTATAGTTTGGCTTTTCAGCGGAAGAAGTGATCTGAGATCGATGAAACTCATGGCATTTTGTCTGAGCACCGTTATAGTGAACCGTAGCATACCCAAACCGTTGCAGGCGCTTTGTCATTTGTATTGAGGCATTATATACACCGGCCATGGGATAACTGAAACCATCGATATCGATGATATTTTGCGAAAGATACATCAATCCTCCGCACTCGGCATAAACTGGCATGCCTTCCAGAACAGCGGATTTAATTTCCCTTAGCAGTTTTTTGTTGGTCGAAAGCTCTCCGGCAAAAACCTCTGGATATCCCCCTCCCAGATAAAGGCAGTTGGATTGTTCAGGAAGATGCCCATCTTCTATAGGACTAAAGTAGTATAAGCTGGCACCCAATTCTTCTAGCAATTCAAGGTTATCCCTGTAATAAAACCGGAAGGCTTTATCATAGGCAACGCCTATGTGCAGGTCTGAAAGATCCAATGCCGGTAATGCAGGAGAAGCTCCGGAATGATTTGGTATCTGGGTTACTTCAAGCAGTTTCTCAACATCTATGGTTTGGGAGAGGGTATCAGAGAGTTTCTGAATTTTAGCTGACAATTCCGGTACCTCCTCTGCCTGTACCAGTCCCAGGTGCCTGCTTTCCAATGAAAAGCCCTTATTTTTAGGAACGTATCCGACACAGGGTATCCGGGTTTCGTGCTCTATAACCGATTTCAGAAAACGATAATAGGCTTCATCCGGTACATGATTCAATATGATACCCTGTATACGGGCATCTTCCCTTAAGCTGGCAAAGCCCTTCACAATTGCTGCTACAGACTGATAGAGACTATTACAACTGACAACCAGTATCACCGGCATGTCAAGTATTGTGCTCAATTCATAACTGCTTCCCTTGGCCTGATGGCCTTTACCGTCATACATACCCATCACCCCTTCAACAATGGCCATATCTTTGGACCGGGTATGCTTATCAAACAGATGCCTGACTACGTGATGCGACAACATAAAACCGTCCAGGTTATAGGAGGGCACCTCCAGTACCTTGCTATGAAACAGGGGATCTATATAATCGGGACCTGTTTTGAAAGGGGCGATCTTCCAGCCCCTGGATTTTAATAAATCCATCAAGCCTATGGTAACGGTTGTTTTACCGCAACCGCTGTTGGTACCTGCAATCAAGAATCCATGCATAGCGATACATTTAAAAATTTTTTAAATTCCTCCATGTTTGAAGGCAATTTTTGGGAATCCAAATCCGGCATCAATGCATAGCAGGTCTCTACAATAAAAGGAAGATGAAGGCCAGCTTCCTCTATTGCTGCTTGCTTGCTGAAAACTTCCTTCGGAGCTCCGGTCATAATAACTCTTCCTTCCTTCATGAGAACAATATGATCAGCCCAGGTATAAGCCCGGTTCACATCATGGGTGGAAATAAGCACTGTTTTCCCTTGTTGATGAAGGCGGTTTAACAAGTTAAAAGTAAGATTGGCATGCCAGGGATCGAGACTTGAAGCGGGTTCATCACAAACAAGCACTTCTGGTTCCATCGCCAGCACAGAGGCCAGGCATATGCGTTTTTTCTGTCCAGTGCTCAGGTTATGTGGAGGTTTATCACTCAAATGATGCAGACAAAACTCATCAACCGCCTTTTCCGTCCTTTCGCGCACCCATTGTTTATCACGATTCAGGTTATACAAACCGAAGGAAATTTCTTCAAAAACCGTTGGGGCAATCAACTGATCATCGGGCTCCTGAAATACAAAGCCCACCCTGGAACGCAATTCTCTTAGGGCACGCTTATTATATCTGAATCTTTGGCCGTTAAAATACAGATATCCATGGGTGGGCTTAAAAATTCCATTAAGCAGAAGCATTAAGGTTGATTTGCCGGCACCGTTCCCGCCCAATAAGGCTATTCTTTTGCCCTCAGGCAAAGATAGGTTCACATCTTCAAGGGATACATTGCCCAAAGGATATGAATGCCAAACAGTATGTAAATCTATAATGCTTTTAGCCATATATATTGAGCAATAAAAATCCACACAACAAACCGGTTGACAAAAGCAGAGGTGCAACGAGCTGACCTTTCTCAAATGATTTTCTGCGACCCACGAAATGAAAATCACCTGAACCCATCCGGGCTTTTGTAACCATCTCCAGCTGCATGCTCTTCTCCACAGATCTTCGAAACATTGCAGATAAAAGCCAGGTGAGGGCCTGAAACTCATGTCGGTATCCTGTATAGGCCAGCCGCGATTTTTGAGCGACAATCATACGGGTGATTGTATCTACAAGATTGAATATAAACTTATAGGTAAGCACAAAAAGTTCAATCAATATTTTCGGCACGTAACATGCATGCATGATTTCCGCAATCTCTGAAATGGTTCGGGTAAGCAGGCCGAAATAAACTATGCTGATAACGGCCAGGCTTCTGAACAAAATCTCCAGGGCGGCAACAAGGTGCTCTTTACCAAAGCCTATAGATAATCCCTCCACTGAAAGCACTGGTTCTGAACTGTGAAAGGACAAGGCAACGGTTAAACAGCCAATTAATATAAACAACAGCGGAATCTTGTATAAGCGGAAAAGCTGGAGGACTGTAATGCGGGCAAGTCTTATAATCAACAGAGTGTAAAGAATGATTAACATTCCATGGAAAATCAGGGATTGACTCAAAAGGGCGAGAACAAACGCGGGCACAACATAGGCTGCCCAAACAATATGGGAGAC
>JAGXLC010000319.1 GCA_018334875.1 Bacteroidales bacterium
TGTTTGCCCGGGCTTTTTCGCCGGTGAGGATTTTCATATCACGCCATCTAACTCTCAGGCCTTCTTTCTCCTCATCGTCTCCAACACTGTGCACCTGGAGGCCGATGAATCCTTCACTTGTCATGTTGTCCACCAGGTTAGCAGCCGGCACACCGTTGATCCAGGTCTGGATCGTATCGCCCAAGGCTTCTATCCGGTAGGTATTCCATTCTTCGTTTTTAAAAGCTTCTCTTGCCTCGGGGTTATCTTCCAGGTTGTATAACCAACCGCGACGAGCTTCATCATAGACCCCTGCGCTCCACGCACGATCCGAAGGGTCTATTTCAACCTGGTACCCATGGACCCGGTTATCCTTGTATTCCGGGATGCTGTTGCTGCGGATCTGTATTCCTGAATTCAGGCCGTCATCCACTTTAAAATCAACTTTGAGGATGAAATCGCCATACTGCTCTTTGGTGCATAAAAAGCTGTTGGGGATATTCAAAACGGTTTCTCCGATGATCGTGCCGTCTTCTTCATAGTAGTTGGCCTCTCCGTTTAGCTGAACCCACTGGTCGAGATTCTCTTCATTGTAAAGCCGGTCCCATTCCGGTTCTGTTTGCGTACACGAAACTGCGACAAAAAAAGAGACCGCTGCTATACTTGCAATCTTGAGTATGTTTTTCATTATTAACTGTTTTTTAGGTTATAATTGATTTACAAAGAATATTTAAGGCTTTGTTGGCTTAGCTAAATGGATCATAATTGAATATTTATTAGTAAATCATTCACTCATCCTGAAAATTAAACCCTTAGATTTCAATTATCAACGCTCTTAAACATCAGTAATCTGAAATCCATTGCTTGATCTCCGGGAATATTCCGGGCTTTAAGTGTTAACGTTCCTTTTCCTTCTTCTAAGTGGATAGTACCCATATCCATGGGCATAAAAGTCTTCACATAATATTCCCAACGATCTATCCTTTCTTTACCATGAAGCGGAGGATCATGAGCCTGATTTATTTTTCCTGTTAATTCACTAGAGGCAAAGCTCAACTCTATTGTAGAACCCAGATCTTTTTCGGGACAGGTATAGTAAATATCCACTTGGTAATCACCCTCACTCAATACTTCAACGTCCCACGTGATCTTGTCTGCAGTTTCCTTCCAATTCGTATAGAAAGAACAATTCGGTGATCGTCTGGAACGAACAATGTTCCCGTGGGCCTCTCCATCTCGGGCAGGTAATTGGGTGTATTTGAAATCAGGATGACCGATTGGGAACAAGCGGCTGTTCTTATTAATTTCCTCGGTCATTGCCTCTTCCCACTTTCTTAGGGTGTCCTCCAACCGATTTGCAATAGCAGGATTTTCCTCAGAGATATCATAGTATTGACCTCTATCTTTGGTGATGTTATATAGCTTTCCTTCATCATCGAGCCTGTATTTTTGACTTCTTACGCTGGCGCTTCCCCTCCAATAGGAGAATAGAAGCCGGTCTTTCCACAAATCTTCATTATCGGAAAGAATATTGTCCAGTCTAAGACCCGTTTCCCCTCTAAGTGCCTTTATTTCTTCCTGACTGTTTTCATTATGGAAAAGAAGAGGCTCCAGGCTCACTCCTTCAACTGGTTTGTTGGTTTCTGCCCGGATCCCTGCTAAATCTGTCAATGTGGGTAAAAGGTCAATGACTCCTGCTATCTTGTCAACTTTTGTTTTCTGTGGTATAACATTATGCCAACTGATAAACAGTGGAGAGCGTATTCCCCCTTCGTCGGTTGAACCTTTCCTGCCTTTCATACCCCCGTTCCATCTCCAGCTTTGAGGCCCGTTATCACCTAAATAGACCACAATGGTATTGGATTTTAATCCTAGTTTATCAACTTTTCCCATAAGGCGGCCAACATTCCAGTCAATGTTCTCGCAAATTGCCAGTACTGCTTTCGTGAAGCGGAGATTTTCCTTTTCCGGATCCCTGTGCCGCATATTTAATGATTTATCTTCAAATTTATCCCACCACCGGTCAGGAACCTGTAAGGGGTTATGAGGTGTATTGTAAGGGACATAAAGGAAAAAGGGTTTATTCCGGTTTTTCTCCATAAATTGCATAGCTTTTTCAGTCAGATCATTGGTGATATAACCATCGCCCTGAACAAGCCTGCCATTATGTTCGAGCATAGGACTGAAATAATGACCCCAATGGCCTGAAGCAAATCCGTAAAATTCATCAAATCCTCTTGCATTGGGATGATATGGGTATTGCATGCCATTGTGCCATTTTCCGAAAACCCCTGTTTCATATCCTGCAGACTGGAATATCTCGGCAATTGTTGTTTCATCCAGGTCCATCCGCTCTCCACCTTCAGAAGTACCGTATACATTACTATGAGGATGATAGCGGCCGGTCAGCAATTCAGCCCGCGTAGGCGAACTTACCGGAGCAACGTAAAAATTCTCAAATTGGGCTCCGCTGTGAGCCAGCGAGTCAATATGAGGGGTTTCTATATTGGTGTTGCCTGTTATGCTAAAATCTCCCCAGCCTTGGTCATCTGACATAATAACAATAACATTGGGTTTATTACCTTGATGACGTGCAGGTGTTTGAGCAATAGAATCTGTTGCTAAGCTATTTAAAATAAATGCTGATGCTGTTAAAAATGTTACTTTTTTCATAACTACCGATCAAATTCCAGTTGTGAGCGTCTTAACGTGATCTCGTTCATCACCTCATTGTCGATGTTAACGACCTTATAGGTCACTTCGGGGTCTCGTTTTTCCGTGTTGAATTTCAAAAGACCAAATGAGCATTTTTCATTATAACCAAAAATGGATTCCGGGAACACCGGATGCGTATGCACATTGGTCAGCTTCGAGCTTTCAAACTCATAAAAATCGTATCCGTCTTCCCTGGTAATCTTCCATGCATCGGAACGGTGACGGTCTGCGGAAATCAGTACTACTCCTTCAATGTTATTTTCTTCGATGAAGGAAAATATTTTTTCCCGTTCCTCTGCATAACCTTCCCAGGTATCCGACGTGCGGGGGACCTCCGTTCCCTTTGACGGAGGAAACTGACTTAATTCCGAATCACTGGGTTTCACGGTACCCGAGGGTCCGTAAACAGTTTGAGTTCCGCCTTTTACACCAAAAGACCAGGGTACGGGTGAGGCTATAACTTTAAAGGTTGCATCGGATTGTTTGAGCTTCTCAAACAGCCACTCTTTCTGAGCTTCACCCAACATATCCGGTTTCTCAAGGGTAGGAGAAGACCGGTAGTACCTGCCATCCAGCATAAAAAAGTCAACATCTCCTATGGAAAAATCCGTCCAGACACCGGGATCCTCTTCTTCTCCTCCATAATAGGGGTTGTTCCAGTTGTCCTTATATTTCTCCCATACCGGAATCTTCCATTCGGGCTCGTCTTTAGACGGGGTGCCCCAGGAATCATTCTGGCCGAAATCGTGATCATCCCATATGGCATAAATGGAAGTTCGGGCAATAAAGTTTTTATATTCCGCTGAGGAGTGGCGCCTGTAATAGCAATAATCCTGCACCTGGGGATACTTGGGATGATCGATATAGACGTTATCCCCCAGGAAAAGAAATGCCGGCAGCCAACGTGCAGAAAGCGTATTCCACATGTGGTTGTAAAACGGGGTATATCCGGCACCTCCTCCGAATCCGACCGCGAGTGTGGTGGGTTCTCCTGTTTGCGGGTAGGTACGGAAAACCCAGCGTTTATCGGTGGCTTTGTTTCCGATTTCTTTGTCCCCGACAACAACGATATACTGATATTCCGTGTTTGCTTCCAGGCCTGTAACCGGAATGGTTGCCGTGTAATCCCGGGAAGCATCCGTTTCCACCGTTTCGGATTGTATGGTCTTATCTTTGCCCAATTCTTTTACCACAACAGAGACGGAATTTTCCCTGAAAGTCCGAACCCAAAACTCGGCCCGGGAGTCTGTTACGTTACTCAGCATGGGACCATGGAGGAGGTAGGGACCGTTGTCCTTCATACGCTGCCGGAAGGGTTCACTGTTAACGAGAGGCTTGAGAAGATCCCTTGGACCGGCTAAATATCGTGAAAATGAAATGCCCAGTTCCAACGACTTGTCAACATAATCCATTGCTTTTTTTATCTCACCTTTTTGGGCATGGGCAACAGCCTGTACATAGATGGCTTCAATATCTTCGGAATTCTCATCAATAAATGATTCTGCCAGTTCAATCGCCTGATCCATTTCGCCATCGGCAATTAGCTGGATGGCTTCACGATGTTGGAAGCAATATCGTTCGGGATCAAATCCATGTTTTTGACTCAATCCATACGAAATGATACTAAGAAACAGTACTATGATTAAAGAGACTTTCGAAGGTTTCATAATGTTTTTTATTTTTGATTGATTGGACTTTCTTTAAATAGAGGATTTGAGTTACAACAACCTCTTAACTTCTTGATTTTGGACATCCATAAATAACATAAACTACCGATCAAATTCCAGTTGTGAGCGTCTTAACGTGATCTCGTTCATCACCTCATTGTCGATGTTAACGACCTTGTAGGTCACTTCGGGGTCTCGTTTTTCCGTATTGAATTCCAAAAGACCAAACGAGCATTTTTCATTATAACCAAAAATGGATTCTG
>JAGXLC010000320.1 GCA_018334875.1 Bacteroidales bacterium
CTAAAAAATATTAATTTTAGAGGCATTTTTGACTCGCCCCCAGTTTGTAAGTTTTATAGCGATTAACGAATTCAGATATGCTTAATGGGAGGTATAATTAGAGTTTTCCTATAAATTCAAGCAGGCTCTAATTACATGGAAAGTGAGCATATAACAGATCATAACAGTCTAAACCAATGAAAGTAGCTTATATTTCCACGTACCCACCCAGAAAGTGTGGTATCGGCACCTTTAACAACAATTTGGTGCATGCTGTTTCCGCCAATCTCAAAGACACTTCAGTGGAAGAAGAGGCCATTGTTGTGGCACTGGATGAAAATATAACAGAGCGTGAATATCCGAAAGAAGTGAAACATGTGATCCGCTCAAACCATCAGAAAGATTATATACAGGCAGCACGATTTATAAATTTTAGCGGAGCAGATGTCTGTGTATTGCAACATGAATTTGGTATTTTGGGAGGTGATCAGGGAGTTTATATCCTTCCCCTGATCAAAAGGCTTCAAATACCGCTTGTAGTTACTTTTCATACCATTCTGAAAAATCCTTCCTATCTTCAAAAGACTGTCATAAGGGAAATAGGAGCAACTGCATCAAAAATAACTGTAATGAGCAACCTGGCCGTTAATTTTCTTCGGAATATCTATGACCTGCCACCGGAAAAGATTCACCTGATTGAACATGGAGTACCGGATTTTGATGGTTCAGCCGGGAATAAATTAAAGGAAAAATATGGATTCGAAGACCGGAAGATTATACTGACTTTTGGTTTATTGGTTAGAAATAAAGGGATAGAAACCGCACTGCATGCCTTGCCCAAAGTAATAGAAAAACATCCGGAAGTACTGTATATCATACTTGGAAAAACCCATCCGGAAGTTATAAGAATATCGGGTGAAGAATACCGGCAGTATCTGAAGATGCTTGTAAAAAAATATAAATTGCAGGATCATGTATTTTTTTATGATCAATTTGTTTCAGAAACAGAACTCGTAGAATATCTCACAATCTCTGATTTGTATTTTACACCTTATCTTACCAGGGAACAAATAACCAGCGGAACACTTTCCTATGCAATTGGGGCAGGGTCATGTGTGCTTTCCACTCCTTATTGGCATGCAGAAGAATTACTGGGTAATGGCAGGGGAATACTTTTTGGGTTTAAGGATCATGTCATGTTATCCGTGATCTTGCTAGATTTACTTGATCATCCGGGAAAACTCCAAAAGTATCGAAAAAAGGCGTTTGAATATGGAAAAAGGCTTCGCTGGCCCCGAATTGGCAAACAATATCTGCAGTTATACAGGAAATTATCTAAACCTGTTGAATTGCCCCACGTACCAAAGGAGGAAGCCATAGATATAACTGTGATGCCCACTCTGATACTCGATCATGTTTATCGGTTAACCGATGATACCGGCATAGTAAGACAGGCCAGATACGGTATTCCCCAGTTGAAAGGGGGCTATAGTATCAATGATAATGCCCGTGCCTTGTTAATGGCTGTGATGTATTATAATCAGCGGAAAGAGCGGAGATTGCTGGATTACATACCTCGCTATCTCAGTTATATTGAATATATGCAAAACTGGGACGGCACCTTCAGGAATTATCTTAGCTTCAACAGGAATTTCAGGGATCAATGCGGAACTGAAGATGCGTTTGGAAGAACCATATGGGCATTAGGTTATTTAATACGCCACAAACCCAACGATAGTTATAAACAAACCGGGAAAAAGATTTTTTTGAAATCTGTCGGTCAATTTGAGAATTTGCATTCGGTTAGGGGAATCGCCAATACCATTATAGGAATAAGCTTGTTTTTGATGGAGTTTCAGGAGAATGAAACAATAACGCAATGGTTGATCACACTTACCGGCCGGTTGAAAGAATCATTTCATACCTATGCGACAGAAGAACGGCCATGGTTTGAAAATAAGATGACCTATGATAACGGAATTTTGCCTTTGGCTATGCTTCTTGCTTATAATGTAGTGGAAGATGAGGAGGTTTTACGGATGGGTAAAAAAAGCATGGATTTCCTTACAATGGTTTCTTTCCGTGATAACTATTTTACCCCGGTTGGAAGCAGAGGATGGTTATCTCCCGGAACTGAGATCTCTGAGTATAATCAGAAATCTACTGAAGCCATGGGGATGATTTTGCTATATCATCAGGCCTTCAAACTATTTAAAAACCACAGGTATCTGGAGCGTTTATTTAACTGTTACCTTTGGTTTCTTGGAGAAAATCAACTGAACGTACCTTTGTATGATCATGAGTCGGGAGGTTGTTACCAAGGTTTAACTTTCAAAGGTGTTAGCAAGAATGAAGGCACCGAAAGTACTCTTGCTTATATTATTGCCCATTTATCAGTTCTGGAAGCTTATGAAGAAGAATATTTTCAAATTAAAAATCCCTGACACAAAAGACGATGATTCAACGATACGCCAAAAATCCGATATTAACGAAGAAAGATATTCCCTATCTCTTTGCTACGGTATATAATGCTGGTGTTGTTAAATACAACGGCAGGTATATCATGCTTTTCAGATCAAATATCCGAAATGGCCGGAGCATAATTGGTTTGGCTGAGAGCGATGACGGGTATCACTTTAAATCCAGAAAGGAACCTTTTCTGATCCCGAATGAAAACGGTCCCTTTGGTTTTTACGAGGAATATGGCGTGGAAGACCCCCGTATTTCTCTATAGATGGTGAGTACCTCATTCACTTATAGTGCTTATTCCCGTTATGGTGTACGCAACGCATTAGCGAGGACACAGGTCTTTGTATCCGTAGATAAACTGGCTCTGATCACCCCGTCGGATCACAGAAATGTGGTGATTTTCCCGAAAAAATTCCATAATTTGTATTTAAGGCTGGACAGGCCCCATCAGGATATTAATTCCTGGGGTATCTGGATTTCTTATTCTCCCGATCTGGTTTATTGGGGTCAATCGCGGGTACTGATTAATCCGGTGCATTATCACTGGGATGAAATGAAAATGGGTACGGGTGCTCCGCCTGTATTTACCCCTCCCGGCTGGCTTAATATCTTTCATGCTGCCTATTCAACTATAAACAATACCATCTACCGGCTTGGAGTGGCATTAAATGATAAGGATGATCCTTCAAAGGTTCTGGGCGTGGCAGATGACTGGATCCTTGAACCGGAAGAAATTTATGAGACAACTGGTTATGTTCCCAATGTAGTGTTTACCTGTGGTGCCCTCCCCGAACCGGACGGATCTATAAAAATATACTGAGGTGCTGCAGATTCGGTGATGTGTATGGGAGAGGCATAAATTGAAGATCTCGTGGAACTTTGTCTCAAAAATTCCAGGGAACCGCTCCAAAAGAGATAAATTGGCAAATTGCTAAATTGTTAAACTGTTAAATTGCTATATTGATACATTGTTAAATTGTCAAATGGTCGAAGAGATTTTATACATTTAGATGGCTAATAAATTATTGACAATGTAACAGTTTAACAATTTGACAATTTAATCATAAACATCAAACGATCAAACTCCTGTCAAACAATTTAATGACAACATAATGACTACCTATGACAATAAATGACAATCAACCAATCCCGACGGGCAGGCCATTCAATCATTCAATCATCCAATCATTTTATCATTCACTCATTCGCTCATTCATTCTACCTACCCATTAGAAAGCAGCTCTCCCAGGAGCTCATCCAATTCCACCAGGGCAAATCCACTCGAATAGTCGGCCATAGCATAGGGGAGGATCAGATGCCTGTTGTGGATCATTGCACCACAGGTATATACTACATTAGGGACATAACCCTCCCTTTCCTTTTCATTGGGAACCAGCAGCGGCTCCTTTAACCGTCCGATTACCCTGCCGGGATTTTCCAGATCAAGCAGGCAGGCACCCAAGGAATACCTGCGTAGAGGGCCAACCCCATGGGTGATCAGCAGCCAGCCCTTTTCAGTTTCCAGCGGGGAACCGCCATTGCCCACCTGAATGAGTTCCCATGGTCGGGTAGGTTCCTGGATGATTCTGGCCTGTTCCCATATGTTGATCTGACCGGAATACATGATGTAATTGTTTTGTCCGTCGTACCTGGAAAGCATAGCGTACTTACCGTTTATCTTCCTGGGAAAAAGGGCGAGATTTTTATCCTGGGCATACCGGCCAAACAGCGGCATGGACCTGAAATGAAAAAAATCTTTGGTATGAAGCAATTTGGGCATGATTGTATAGCCATCGTAACCGGTATAGGTGGCATAATAATCCACAATGCCTTTGGAATCCATAAACCTGACGAAACGGGCATCTTCAATCCCCTGTTTTTCCGTTTCCATGATGGGGAATATGGCTCGTTCGGATATATCAGTGTCCAGTGAAAACTTCAGCTCATAATGTGAATCCGCCAGCCACAGGACCTCTTTTAAAACCTTTTGCTTTTCTATCGTCATTTCATTGTTTTCCAGCAGTTCTTGAACAGTTCGTTTAATTTCCGGGTAAACGAACTTTTCGGGCAGCCGTTCAAGCACCTGATGGCTGAGATTAACAGGGATTCCCATCTCCTCCAGCTTCTTTTCAAATATGTGTTTGGTATAGGTA
>JAGXLC010000321.1 GCA_018334875.1 Bacteroidales bacterium
GACACATAGGAAAGATAGGGTTTCACATAGATTTATTATTTATCAAGCAATTGAGAGGACAAATAATTATTTGACCTTTTTTGTTTACTTCATGAAAATTTTTGTTATTCAAAATATTTCTTTCTATGTGTTAAGCCTATGTGAACTATGTGTCCCCCGCCTGCTTCGGGGCAGGTATGTGGTTCAAGAATATTAACCAAATAACTTTTATGATCGGCCCAAAGAAAGGTTTACCAAACTTTAGAATTTAAAGTGCAGCAAAACTTTGCTAATAAAACAAAATTTTTAGAAGTGATAGCATGAATTTTTATAAATATGAATAAAATTTAAGTTCACCTTAATCGCTGTGGGTGCATTCCTAATTTTTTCCAAGCACCCTTTTTTATTTCATCCGGCAACTGCCGGTCGGGTTATAAGTGATGTTCTAGTTTACGAAATTCCGTAGGAATGGAATATATTTTCTCTTTTGGAAAAAATTGGGAATGCACCCATGGTATAAGTGAATTTCAGTCCGGAAATTTGATTGTTTTATAGAATGATCTATAGTTGCTGATGGAATGGGGCATGTTGTATACCTGGCAGAGGTAGGTTCGGAACTAGCCCCACCTTGTTTTATACCTGGTTGGGTTAGGTTCGAAACATAACCGGCCTTCCTTTTTATATATCATGGGGTTGCTCGGAACAAGCCAGGGGATGTTTTTAACCTGGTTGGGGTAGGTTATCAACCTGGTTGGGGTAGGTTTTTTGCTACCTCCACCTTCTTTTAGACCTGTCTGGGGTAGGTACGGAACCTACCCTTACCTTCTTTTTTACCTGGTTAGGGTAGGTCTGGAAATACCCCTACCCAGTTTTTAACTTGGTGGAGGTAGGTTCGGAGCAAGGCCTGATTTCCTTTTTACCTGGTGAGGGTAGGTCCGGAACAAGGTCGGACTTGATTTTTACCTGGCAGGGGTAAGTTCAGAACAAGGTTGGAATTCCTTTTTACAAAGTAAGGGTATGTTTGGAACAGGGTCGGTTCTGTTTTTTAGATGGTGAAGGTAGGTACGGAACATGGTCAGGGTAGGTTTTAACATAGTTGGGGTAGGTTCAGAAGTACCCCTGCCCTGTTAAAAACAAGGCAGGGGTACTTCGGGGATAAGGTTCCTCTGGCAATCATACCGGTTTATTCTGCCTCCGGCTCGGCTTCTTCCTTTGAACGGTCCCAGGCAAAAAAGGCCTTCAGATCGTTAAGAACGGAATCTATGCCAGGTACACCATTTCTGGAGGCCGTCTTGGATGAATCGTAGATACTCAGTCCGCCCGTCCAGAGATTTTCACCTATTGCGGCTGCAGTATCCGATAAACCCTCTCCAACACGTTTGAACTCGGCGCCCAATTCCACAAGCTGTTCATAGAGCTTCATGCTTTTCTTCATCTCCTCAATATCCAAATAATTGGGAACAATTCTCGGATCTTTTTCACCATAGGCAATGGTTTTTTCTACAAAAGGCTTTCTGGCACTGTTCATAACCGAACGTGAACGCCGCTCTTCGGGGGTCATGTCAATTAAAAAAGGCATTTCATCCGTAATGCCCTTCAGGTTGTCCCAAATTCTTTTTAATCTGTCATCAGACATTTCTACAGAAATTTGATTTTAAATGAATTCTACCAGGAAATTGCCTCCGGTGAAAAAAATGGCAAAAGAATCATTCTCTCCTGTATTGAAGAAGAATTACATCAGATCGGAATAAAAATGATCAGTGATGTTTTAGAAATGCATGGGTGGTATTCCTATTTTCTGGGAGCCAATACGCCAACAAAAGATTTGATAGGCTATACCAAAGTAATTAAACCCGATTTGATCGGTATCTCCATGAGCATTTATTTTCATCTGCCCACACTGGAAGAAACTTTGCAGCGAATAAGAAAAGAATTTTCAGACCTCCCTGTGCTGGTCGGGGGTCAAGCTTTTCAGCATAAAGGAATAGAAGTACTGGAACAATTTAACGATGTATATTATAAAACTGATCTAAAAAGTACCGAATCATTTATAAACGAATTCTTGGAAAATGGATAAAAATCATCTTTTAGAGACAAATTCCGGGCATTAAGACTTTATGGCAGACGAAACCATATTAACCATACTTTCTGAGTGGAAAAGCGAATTTGAAGCCACACTGACCAAAAATAACTCACTTGGCATTGCTCTTTTCAATATTGAAGGGGAGTTGCTTTATGCAAACCATTTCATGAAAAGTTTTTTCAAACCAAAATTTGGTTCTTGTTTGTAAAATATTATATTTGCGCGATATAACATTTTAATTAATCTAATTATGAAAGAAGGTACAGTAAAATTTTTCAATGAAGTCAAGAAATTCGGCTTCATTAAAGACAAAGATTCAGACAACGAATACTTCGTCCATGTTTCAGATCTTATTGATGACATTCAGGAAAATGACGAGGTGACTTTTGAAGCAAAAGAAGGAGAAAAAGGATTATATGCGGTAAATGTCAAACGGGTATAAAAAGATAGAGCGTTTTTATTTATCCATTATAAAATCCTTAGCTTCACATTTTTTTGTGAAGCTTTTTTTGTTTCAAGCCTACTTATAAACTTGGTGTTCTAACCTGCATCATTCAAAAACGAATCCCGCTGGTAAGCGGGAACGTTTTTGAATGTGGGATGGTTTGCGGGGTGGATGCAGGCAACCCCGCATTAGAAAAACCGGCTTTTTGCGAAATTTATTGAAGCAAAAAGCCAGGTTTTTCAATAGCGTCAGAATTATTCTAGAATAATTCGGGCTAAAATAGGGTGTTAATCAAGAATTTTTATAAAAATCCCTTTAATTAAACCCGAAAAATTATTTTTGATGCGTTCGATGTTTGTTATTGTCTCTTAAGTTATGTCGTGTATTACATTTATGCTATGAGTTTCCCCTATATCAATCAAATGAAAGAAGCATCAAAAAAGGGATTGTTTCTGATCCTGTCATTTATCAGTATTGGTTTTCTTGGTTTGACAACCTCTTCCTGCACCGTTGATGCCGATCCCTCAGTTAAGCAAAAAGAAAAAATTGTTGTAGGAGCTGATTATGACTACAAACCTTTTACTTACCTTGATAATACTGGTCAGGAAAAAGGATTCGATGTGGACATCATAAAATCCATTGCTGATAAAAATAATTGGGAGTTGGAGTTTCGATTTACAGAATGGGATCAGGCATTAAAAAATCTTGAAGAGGGCAAAGTTGATTTACTCCTTTCTGTTCTTTATACAGATCAACGGGATACAATGTATGATTATACCATTCCTTACAATGAAGATTACTACGGAATATTTGTTAGGGAGAATTCTGAGGTAAAAGATGTGTCAGACCTTTCGCAAAAACAAATTATTACATTAGAAGGAGATGCATCGATAACAAGGTTTATAAAACCCATGGCGCTTTTTACAAACACAACATTGGTCAAGTCTTTGCCCGAAGCAATTCGGCTTCTTTCCGAAGGAGAGGACGATGCAGTCCTTGCGCCATATTCGATTGGCATGGAGGCGATTGAAGATTTGCAAATTAGAAATGTTGAGGTAGTGGGTCCTTCTATAATGCCCATTCTCTATCGTTTTGCAGTGAAAGAGGGAGATTCAAACCTTCTTTCTGTGCTAAATGACGGAATTGATCATGTAAAAGCTTCAGGTAAAAGAGAAGAATTTCTTAAAAAATGGAATTTTCATAAACGAAATGAAGTTTCCCTGATGAAAGTTATTCGGTATGTAGGGATTGGATTAATCCCTTTCTTTCTTACAATAGCTCTTTTCATTTTATGGACGAAAACACTGAGAAGAAACGTAGCAAAACAAACCAAAGTTTTGCAGAAAAAAACAGCGACTCTGGAAAAACTCAATGCCACCAAAGACAAACTTTTTTCAGTAATTGGACATGATCTGAGATCACCGTTCAACAGCATTCTGGGGTATTCTGATTTATTGATAAACAACAAAAACAAATATAGCGATGACAAATTGAAATATTTCTCAAAAAGCATCCATTCAACAGCAGAAAAAACACTTGATCTGCTCGATAATCTGCTTTGCTGGGCAAAATCACAGACAGGACAGATCAAATACCAACCAGAAAAAATCAGATTAGAAGAAGTAATTGCTCAGACGGTCAATTTCACCACTCCCTCGGCAAGCATAAAAAACATTTCCTTAAATCACATCCCAAACCATGAGACCGAAATCCACGCTGACAGGAATATGCTGAAAACCATTTTGCGAAACCTGATTTCCAATGCCATTAAATTTACCCATTCCAGTGGAAAGGTTGATATTTACTCTATACTTGGTAAAAACGAGGTTGAAATAACCGTTTCTGATAATGGTACTGGCATGGATGAGGATACAAGAAAAAATATATTTCAAGCGGATGCAAACATTTCATCTAAAGGAACAGAAAATGAAAATGGCACTGGTTTGGGATTGATCCTTTGCAAAGAATTTGTTGAAGTACACGGTGGTAAAATATGGGTAGAAAGTGAGCCGGGAAAGGGAAGCGATTTTCATTTTACAATGCCGTTGTGAAAGCGGGCATTTCTGCTGGACACCCGACA
>JAGXLC010000322.1 GCA_018334875.1 Bacteroidales bacterium
TTTTATCCAGGAGGGGTCCTCTATTTCACAGGGCTCGTTCAGGTTCATCACAATATCCGATTCAATCAGGTCCCCGGGAGTTTCACCAATCAATAAAACCCGCCATGGAGAGGTATGTGGCGTGCTTATGCTGACCTTTTCGGCATTCGAAGGGTCACCTCCTTTAGGAGACAATTGCGACTGAAGACGTATCCCTTTGACGGTCTGCTCATCCAGGCCTATATACATTCCGCTCCAGTTATCCAGGTTGGCTTCTGTTACCGCTGTATACAAATGTTCAGCATGCTTGACAGTCAAAGGTATCCCGATAGCGGAAGAGGATTTGATATGTGAAAGTGGATGTTTCCAGAACTCCGTTTCCTGATGCGAAGCGAAGCTACCGTAGTCGGCCATCCAGGCGGAATAATTATCAGGAAAATGAAAGGTGGAGTACTCTCTGGTCAAGGTAAGATTGCGCTTGCTTTTTAATTTCGGCAGGAAGTAACGAAAGGCAATGCCATCGTTATAGGCCCTGAAATACATTCCCAGTTCCCTTCCCGGAAAATTTTCCTCAACCATTTCAAGATACAACTGGTTGCAGTGGTTGCGCATTTCCTTTTGCTGGCCTATCAAAGGTTCCCAGCTGTTGTCGATGACCTTTTCTTCCTGGTTGACAACATCCATATACCGGCCAAGCGGAGGTGACATGTTAAATTCAAGTAAGAGAGGTGACTCCAGCAAAACCTTTTCCCCTTTATAGGTTACCAAATAACTTATGGTATCTGCGGTGTTAATGCTTACTTCCACCGAACCGTCAGGAGAGGCAAGTTCATAGGTTTGTGCGGATGCCTTCCATCCAAACAGGATAGAAAAAGTGACAATAAAAATCAAATGATTGAGAATAGGTGCTTTCATGGCATATTTTTTCATTGACTTATTTAACTCAGAGATATAAAGTAAAACAAAAAGTTAAAAATGCATCATGAAAATTCAATCAAATGTCATAACCATATCTCCTTGCTATCTCTTTATCTGTTATATTGAAAACACGTTTCTGGTTAACATTGGTACTTTCCATTGCTATGTGGGTAGTAAAACGTTTCTTACGCCACTCTTTCAATTTTACCAAATAACCTTTGAGGGTAATGTAACTTTTCTAATAATATTGCCATGAATGTATTGTTAGAATTTTTGAATGATTTTTTTTAATGATTATCCTGGAAATATGCTTCTTTTGATGTTTATCTATGCAGATTCATGTACATTCCTTTAAGAAGCACCAGTTGTTTTAGACTTGAATCAGTTCCAAACAAGAATAATGAAAACCAGCTATTATAAAAACAGCTTTGAAAATTAAATTTGGTAAAGTAGGATTAATCAATCATTTATATGAAAAAACAGATAAAGGAATACAGGTTTTCCCAGTTACTTTTTCTTACAGTAGTTACGGCTTTGGGGGGGCTGTTGTTCGGCTATGATATATCGGTTATCTCAGGTACGGTTCCCTACCTCCAGGATTATTATGATTTGACCGAGGCCAGTAAAGGTTTTGCTGTAAGCAGTGCGTATATTGGTTGCATTATAGGAGTTTTATTTGCCGGAAAGCTGAGTGATAACTATGGACGTAAAATCATTTTAGTTGTTGCGGGTCTGCTCTTCATTGTTTCTGCAATAGGTTCCGGCTGGAGTCAAACTTTAACCGGATTTATCATCTACAGAGTACTTGGAGGTGTCGCTGTAGGAACAGCATCCATTCTTGCGCCTATGTATATCTCAGAAATTTCTCCCCGTCAGATACGAGGCAAGATGGTATCCATTAATCAGCTTAATATTGTTATTGGTATAGCGGTGGCCTATCTTATTAATTATTTTTTGGTGGATTTACCTGACAATTGGCGATGGATGTTCACGGCGGAAGCCGTTCCGGCTTTTATCTTTTCTTTTTCGATGCTTTTTGTGCCTGAAAGTCCAAGATGGCTTGTAAAAAAAGGGAAACATTCTGCTGCTGAATCGGTATTGAGCCGTATTGGTACTGAATCTTATGTTCAACGCGAAATAGCTGAAATAAGGGAATCTTTAAACCACATCAGAACCAAGGCGGAAGATACTGTCAAGTCATTATTTAAACCTGGCTTGCGCAAGCTTTTGGTGATAGGGATTGTTCTTGCGGTCTTACAACAATGGTCTGGCATTAATGTGGTATTTTTTTATGCGCCTGATATTTTCAAAAGTATAGAGGTTCCTATGGATGCAGCCCTTTTTCAAACCACCATCATTGGTTTGGTGAATGTTGTATTCACTCTGGTCGCTATGCGTCTGGTTGATAAAGTAGGAAGAAAAGTGCTTTTAAAATATGGCGCACTTGGAATGGGCCTCTGTTATGTATTCATAGGAGCTTTCTTTTATCAGGGTATGAAAGATCCTGTCTTCCTGCTTATTTTTTTCTTATTAACGGCTGCCTTTTATTCCATGTCACTCGCTCCACTGGTATGGGTTGTCATTTCAGAGATCTTCCCCAACAGGATACGGGGTCTGGCCATGTCTGCTGCAACAGTGTTTTTGTGGATCGCATGTTATGTTTTAACATTAACGTTCCCTATTCTCATGGAGGCTATAACCGGATCATTTACTTTTTGGATATATGCGGTTATTTGCTTTGCCGGCGTTATTTTTGTCTGGAAAGTTGTTCCTGAAACGAAAGGAAAATCGCTGGAGCAACTGGAAAAAGAACTCATTCCATCAAAATAAGCGATCATTTGTTTTTTTAATCGATTAACTCAGGAACTGTGATGCATTTAAAAACTACTTTGATTTATGGTTTATGCACCTTACCATTAGGGAGTGCATGGAACTCCTCTTTGGCGAAAGAGCATGAAAAAGAAAAACCCAATTTTCTTTTCATCCTTGCAGATGATCTGGGCTGGAAGGATCTTGAATGCTATGGAAGTTCGTTCTATGATACTCCTAATCTGGATAAATTGGCATCCGAAGGTATGCGATTTACGAATGCTTATGCTGCCGGGCCGGTGTCTAGTCCTACGCGTGCGAGTATCATGACAGGAAAGTATCCGGCGCGCATGAACACTACCGATTATTTTGGAGGACCTCAACCAGAGGGGGTTGATAATCATTGGACAAAGAATCGGCCCTTATTACCTGCTTCGTATAAAGCAAAACTGCCTTTATCAGAAACCACTATAGCAGAAGCTCTCAAAAAAGAAGGATACAATACTCCGTTTATAGGGAAATGGCACCTTGGTGGCAAAGGGTATTATCCCGAGGATCAGGGTTTTGATGTCAATATTGGCGGATATTGGAGTGGTTCTCCGGGATACTATAACGATTATAAACCGGAAAAAGATTTATGGATAGGAGAATGTGGATATTTTTCCCCTCACAAAATTCCCACACTTGAGGATGGACCGGAAGGAGAATATCTACCCAACCGGCTAACCGACGAAGCATTGGAACTTATGGAAAAAAACAAGGATAATTCATTCTTCATGTTCATGTCTTATTATTTGGTCCATATTCCGCTTGCGACCACAGACCATTTACTAAAGAACTATCAGCAAAAAGCCGATAGCATTGGATTAGATAAAAAGAAAGAGTTTATTGAAACTAAACCGTGGATGGAAGAATTGCATGCACGCAACTGGAGACTCAGGATACAGCAGGGGCAACCACAATATGCCGGTATGGTGCATACTTTAGATAAAAATGTAGGAAGATTGCTGGACAAATTGGAAGAGCTTGGTATAGATGATAATACAATTATAATATTCATGTCTGACAATGGAGGAGTATCCACTACAGAAGGCTCATCTACTTCTAATTTGCCCTTGAGAGCAGGGAAAGGATGGTTATACGAAGGAGGTATCAGAGTACCCATGATTATAAAATGGCCGGGGGTTACTGAAGCGGCGAGTGTAAGCAATACTCCGGTAACAAGTACTGATTTTTACCCTACCATTTTAGAGATGGCAAATATTCCCCGAAAGAAACAGCAGCATAAAGACGGGGTGAGCTTAGTTCCGCTTTTAAAGCAGTCCGGTAAACCGCAACGAGATGCGTTATATTGGCATTATCCGCATTACGGGAATCAGGGAGGAAGACCCGCCGCTGCTATCCGCCAGGGTAAGTACAAGCTTATCGAATGCTATGAACACAACAAGGTGGGACTGTATAACCTTAATCAAGATATTGGTGAACATAATAATCTATTAAAGAGAAAACCTAAAAAAGCAAAGGAATTACAACAAAAACTCCATCGATGGCAGCGAGACGTGGATGCAACATTACCAAGACCTAACCCAAATGTACAATTAAAATGAAAATTCCATCCTTACATTTATTATTGATAGACCTATACACCTGTTTTGTAATACACTGATTTTTTTAATGCTTAATGCGTTTTAATTTTTAAACCTATTGTAATACACCGCTTCGCCATCAGGCTTAAATTATAGAGGCCTTTGCTTACCGTCCTCAACATTTTTAATAAATCTGTCGATCACATCCCTTTAATTTTCCGGCTTAAAATAGCGAATGGGTTGCTTTATT
>JAGXLC010000323.1 GCA_018334875.1 Bacteroidales bacterium
CACTCAGGGTGTTGCGGTAATGCTCGGAGTGGGGGGTGGCTATGTATACCACATCGATGTCAGGGTCTTTTAGAAGCTGATCATAACCATCGTAAGACCTTGGAATTTCATATCTCCCGGCAAACGCCGCGGCCCGGTCCCTGGAACGGGAAGCCACTCCCATGATCTGGCCTTCATTTACATATCGATAATCCTCGGCAAACTTGCCGGCAATAAAACCGGTGCCTATGATACCCCATTTAATGCTCATCGTATGGATTTAGATATTCTGGAATTCATATGGATCTTCGTTCAAACGGCAATACATTTATCCACAAGTTCCTAAATTAACAAATCGTAGGGAAATTGTCCATCCTTTTTCCAGGAATTTCAAAACAAATCAAAGCTGAAACTTCTATGAGGGTTTGAAGTCAATGAGATGTTTAAAGGATTCACCAATTATATGAATGTGGTGCTGGCCGGTTTGCTTTCCGGAGCCCTCATTGGCATCGGGATATTCCTGTTCATCGTTCCGGGCATCATCCTGGCCTGTCGCTTTGCCTTTGTTCCGTACCTGGTGATGGATAAAAACCTGGATCCGGTAAAGGCCGTGGAGGATAGCTGGCGATTGACCAAAGGTTATGGCTGGCGCATTTTTGGTCTGGGTTTGCTATCCATATTGATATATATCGCCGGTTTGATGGTGATGTTCGTCGGCGTGCTCATTTCGATGATGTGGGTTCATGCCGCATTTGCCGCCATGTATCAGGGTGTGCTTGAGGAGCGCGGCGAGTATCGGGAGATGGCAGAAAACTCCAACAACCACGAGTAATTCCAATAAAGGGAGATTTTTTCATCCCTTTGCAGGTATTCTTGAAACCGGATGGCACACGGATGGGCCACCCTGATCGCAGGCACACTGCTGGTGTTGTCGCTCAGTTTTACCATTGTTTTTTATCAAACCTTTAAGGCTTCAAGGAACAACCCGGCCCATGCCCTTCGGTATAAATAGAGTCGATTGGCAACATCCGGTTATTCCTCTTGCTTTTGTTCCTGCAAATCGGTTTTGAACTGACCCCGGTCACTTTTTTTGATGTTCCGGGTACTTACCACATGACTTTTTTGGGTGTCCCTGATCTCAATAGTATCCAGCCTTTCGTCGAAGTTCACAGTCGTGTTCTTTTCCAGTTCGAATTCCTTTGTTCTGAATATGGTGGCATTGATCCGAAGTTTATTTCCGGTAAGGGCAGCATAAGGAACCAACATACCCCATAATCCGTAAAGAGCTACCAGCAGGGCAATCAGGAATTTAATCCCGTCATACAGCCAGACAAAATTTTCTATACGAAAGCTGTCGATTACTACGATCAAACCTACGATCAATACGAGGATGTAGATATCAGGTGTTCTTCTGTACTTCTTTTCCATAACGAGCCGTTTTTAATTCTCTATGCGCTTCCAGAACGATAGATAAATGCGATCCAACTACAATTTAACATAAATAGCTGAGAAAACAAAGCCATACAAAGATTAAAAAATCTGACCCACCTTTTGGTTTTTTACGTGTTAAGTGATAAGGGCCCTTTTATAAAAGCAGGGCTCCGTATTCGATTGTTAACCTAAAATGCAACAGTTATGTTTAAAAAGATTCAATTTCTGGCTGTATTAGCAGGGATGTTCCTGCTAACCTTGTCAGCCTGCGAAGAGTTGATCGATGAGACGAATGAAGAAGATCAGATTACCCTGGAAGCGGATGCGGGGATAGATTTTTCCGCTGAGGTTGGAGCACTTGTTCAGCTTGATGGAAGCAACTCCTCTTCATCTGAAGGTACTTTTACCTATTTCTGGGAATTCTCGAGTATACCATCGGAAAGCAATGCCCAGCTGGAGGATGCCACTACGGCGACACCTTCTTTTACACCCGATATTCAAGGGGACTATAACATTGAGTTGGTTATCACCAATGGGGGCCAGGAGGATTCTGATCAGGTAACTGTAAGTGTCTCAACTGCTTCACCTACTTCCATCGAAGTAAGCGGGGAGATTACTGAAGATATGGTATGGAAAGACCATATTTCGGATCCGGATATTCCTGATTATCACATTACCGGGCATGTATATCTGAATGCCCAGCTGCAGATTGAGCCAAACGTGCTCGTTCATGTTGATGAGGATAGGGGTTTTTATGTGAATGATCCAGGCACCTTTATCTCTGAGGGTACTGCTGCTTCTCCGGTTATCTTTGAGAGCTCCGATGCAGCGGCAGGTTTGCTCTGGAAAGGAATGAGAGTGAATTCCTCCAGTTCGTTGAATAAGCTGGAGCATACCCATATCCTTCATGCCGGCAACTCAGAAATCGGATTTTCCGGTCAGGATTTTACCACAGCCATTGGTATTGAAGGAGGAAAGCTTAGTCTGCTCAATACAACAGTTGAACAGAGCGGTGGTTATGGCCTGTTTTTACATAGCGGTGAATTAGACGGGTTCACAGAAAATGCCTTTATTGACAATACCCAGTATGGCATCCGCATCAATGCGGAACAGGCAGGTAAATTGGATGGAGGCACCTCATTTTCTGATCCCTCTTCAGCCGTACAAATTTATTCCTCCACCCTGGAAGCTTCCATGCAAACCACCTGGCCCGATCTGGCCGGTGATGCCCGGTATACGGTCAGCGGACATGTGAATTTGCAATCCCATCTGATCATCGAACCTGGTGCCTCCTTTGATTTTGAAGAGGATATTGCTCTCAGGGTCTATAGCAATGGTGTGCTGGAAGCCGATGCTGCCGAACAGGAGCGCATTGTATTCACCAGCAAAAGAGCTTCTTCCGGCATTTACTGGAAAGGCATTTATGTGAACAGCAACGATTTAAATAATCAACTCTCCAATGTGGAGATTTCCTTTGCCGGCAATAGTGAGTGGAATTTCAGCGGATATGATTATGCCGGAGCCGTAGGTATAGAAGATGGACAAATTGGCCTGGCGCAGACAACTATCAGCAACAGCAAGGCTTATGGAATTTACGTAAAAACAGGTGGTTTCGTCAGTTTCAGCTCCAACAGCTTTGAGGAGAATGCCGTGCCCATAGCTTTGATGGCCAACCAGGCCGGTATGATCGATGAAGCTACTACCTTTAGCAATAATGGATGGGACGGCATACACATCTATGGCAGTACCCTCACGGAAGAGGCTACTTGGATGAATCTTAGCGGTGATGCCCGTTATCGGATTACCGGTGATGTATACACCGATGCCGGGCTAACCCTGGACCCGGGGGCTCATCTGGCCTTTGATGAAGACCGGAAGCTTAAGATACAGGACACAGGTTATTTCGTGGCCGATGGTACAGCTACCGATGGAATAACCTTGACCTCCTCCAACGAAGCGGGCCAGATACGCTGGGAAGGAGTATGGATTGCTTCATCCGACGCCCGCAATAGCCTGAATTACGTGACCATGGATTATGCCGGCGGATCCGAGATGAATTTTGCCGGTCCCAATTATTTTACCGCCCTGGGCGGCGATGATGATGATTCACCCTATGTTTCGGTAACCAATTCTGTCATATCCAATAGCGGAGGATATGCCATTTATTGGGAAGGCGGAACCATCAACGATGCCACTTCCGCTGCAGCCAACAATACCTTCACTAACAATGCCGAGGCAAATGATGTGGTAATGCCTTAGGGTTTTTGGGTATCTTTCCGGGCGCCCGGCGGTCACGGACCGTTGAGCCCCGGAGAGATTTCCGGCCGGAAAGGAGCAGTCCCCTGCTCCTGCGTGAAATTAACCCTGTTAAGTGTGGTTTTATAAGGAATTTTACCAAAAACAGCTCTTAGGCTCCTTGCAGAGGAGCTTTAAGAGCTGTTTTCAAATGAGCTAAGTGTCTTTCTTTGCCGACTTTTCAGAGCTTCTCAAGCGCAGTTTTGAATCTTGAAGCAACTTCATCGGCAATCCCTTCCAGTTCAGGGTTATCCAGCATTTTCATCAGTTGTGAGGGGTTAACGGCAACAATTTCTGTCTTCCCACCACCAATATCTTTGACCAGTACCTTACAGGGGAGGAAAACCCCAATATTCTCTTCTTTTTGAAGGGTTTGCCAGGCAAATCCGGCATTACACGCTCCCAGAATGCGATAGGTATTCATGGTTTTACCCAGCTTTTCTTCCAGGGTTTTATGCATATCAATCTCTGTGACGATGCCGAAACCCTCGTCCTTAAGCGAAGCTTTCACCTGCTGGGTGGCTTCATCCACCGTAGCTGTGATGGTCCTGGAGAAATAAAACTTTTCCTTCTCGACGTTTTCCTGCGCCACGCCGGCGATGGTGATCATCACCATCAGCATACCTGTTAGAATCGAGTTCTTTTTCATAGGTGACATTTTTTAGATTAGGATACAATCATTACGCCAAAAGGTTCAAAGTATTAACATATGTCAATTTGTCGTAATGTTTTTTGTCATCTTTTTATTGTTTTTTATAGATGCTTAGAATTGCGAGACAGAAATTTTTCCACTGGCGATTGACCCTGGGAGATGAACATGTCCAATTTCGA
>JAGXLC010000324.1 GCA_018334875.1 Bacteroidales bacterium
TATGTATATTGAACTCCATTCCCTTTACTGATCAAGGTTCTGCCATTCCGCCCGTCCTAAACGCCGCTCATTATATCCGCGTGATCCTTTTCCCACCCGGCTTCTTCCCTCATCCATTACCCTATTTTATAAAATTCGAAGATAATAACTTTTATACCGAACAGGAACTCCAATTGAGTTTTTAAGCCGGTTCCTTTTTTTATAATTTTGTCATTCAAATTCAATGTTCGTTTTAACGTGAGGATATATACGGAATTAGAAAGCTTCCAGGCCAAAAAACCTGTGGTGACCATAGGTGTTTTTGATGGGGTACACAAGGGCCATAAGGCCATTATTTCCAATCTGGTTAACCGGGCAACGGAGATCGGGGGAGAGTCGGTGGTAGTAACCCTCTGGCCCCACCCGAGGATTGTGCTGAAAAAGGACGTAGAAAATCTTCGCCTCCTCAACTGCCTGGAAGAAAAAAAGTGGCTCCTGGAAAAACAACAAATCGATCACCTGGTTATTCTTCCTTTCACTGAAGAGCTCAGCCGGCTGAAAGCCTGCGATTTCATTAAGGATATCCTTGTGGACAAGATCGGTGTGGAACATCTGCTTATAGGATACGACCACCATTTCGGAAAAGGAGGGAAAGGCAACTTCAGGGATGTGGAAGCTTGTTCGGCAAAGTATAACTTTCAGGTAGAACGCCTTGACGCAAAATCTGAAGAAGGCACAGAGATCAGTTCCACCGTAATAAGAAATGCACTTTTGGATGGCAATCTGAAAAAAGCAAATCAATACCTCGGATATTTCTATTTTATAATGGGACGCGTGATTGGCGGAAACCGGATCGGACAAAAAATCGGATTTCCTACCGCCAACATCGAACCTCATGATCCCTATAAACTGATTCCCAAAGACGGGGTTTATGCCATCAAGGCCAATCCGGAAAACAAAACCCTGAAAGGCATGTTAAATATCGGTTACAGGCCCACCGTTGGCGGCCAGAGAAACAAAGTTTCGATTGAAACCCATTTATTCGACTTTGACGAAGACATCTACAATAAGGAAATTACCATTCATATGATTCAGCGCATACGCGCTGAAAAGAAGTTTAACCATGTGGATGAACTGGTGGAGCAGTTGAAGGTGGATAAGGAGAGTTCCTTGCAAATTCTGTCGGACACATCTAATTCGTAATTTTCAGTTGATTAGCACTTTCCTTATAAGCGTTATATTCTTTTAATCTGCGTTGTGCAGGCCCATCAAAATATCTACCATCATCTGTTACTATAAACCGTGATCCGCAGCAAGGACATGCAACCAAACTTTCAAATTCATCATCCCTTTCTAAAAGGCATTTATCCTCGGGTTTATAAGGACATGCCCGGTCAAAGGCCTGGTAACTATACTGGGCCGAACGGTAAATAATCAATCCCCCATACCCACAATTTTCAGCTTCACTACAAGCCTCCGTTTCCAAAAGAACATACTCTCCTATGGCAAGATTATCCAGTTCGGTACCGATATCAAAAGTAACATTAACATATACATACGGAAAAGGTTGCTGCTGATCTTCGCATCCAATAAACAGTAACAATATCAATGCAAAAACGTAAAATATTCTTATATTTGAATGCTGATATGTCATTTTTGTCCAAACAAAAAGGTTTAAAAACTGTTGCGGTCAGAAAGAAGATTGTTTTACTTTTTATGTTGATTACCGGTCTTTTAGCTGCTTCATCCGGTTGCCAGCTTATCAGGTCAGTAACTCAACCCGACCGGCCGGACAAAGTTAATAAAAATACCGAAGCAAAGGAACGGAAAAGCTATGAAGAAGCCAGGGCGGATTTCAGGGAAAAACATTACGAAAGGCAGGCAGAAAGAACCCAAAAAAGGATGGACTACAACAAAGCAAAGTCAGAGTCATGGCGTGAAAATAACCGAAAAAGCAACAGTTTCTACTGGCTCAAACAAGTAAAAAACTGGTTTGAATGGTTTTTTGATCTTTTCAAGGGCCGGGATAAGGGTCTGTATAATAACTAACTTAAACAACGATACATCATGGAAAACATAGTTGGCTTTTTGATTTTAATTGTTACACTCATCATTTCAATAATCGCTTCAGTAAAAAAACAAAGCGGTCAAAATAAAACCAGTAAACAACCGTTTGATAATACATCAACAGAATCCTTTTGGGATGAAACGGGAACGGAGCGTTCCTCTTTGCAAGGAAGCAGTGAAGAAGCGAATTCGCGGGAAGATGTAACGGATGTTGAAGAAAAAAGGGAAGAAGGGGAAGAAGCAGAGGAAATCCGAAGGAAAGAGGAAGAACCCCCTCTCAAAGCAAAAGAGGAAAGGCAGGGAGCAACAACAAAAACCGAACATGGAGAAAAATCATCCCCTTCAAAGAAAACCCGGAGCGCAAAAAAACGTAAAAAAGAAAAAAAGTCAAAAATTCAGACAATAAAAGAAAAGTTTGATGTAGAAGAAGGTATTATCTATTCGGAGATCATCAACAGAAAATATTTTTAAATTCAATAAGGATTAAGAATCGTATGATTTTTGAGCGCAATAAAATAAAAAAAGCATTCATGCGATTCCATTGTAGTTAATTTAAAATTTTATGTATTTTTGTGATTGAAAAAGTTTTCCGCAGATGGGCGGTAAACTTTTTCGTTATTTTTATTTGTTAAATTTAAAAATGGTGGTGAAAAATGTCTCAAGTTTCTTACGTAACTGAAAAAGGCCTGAAAAAATTACAGGAAGAACTAAAGCAGCTGGAAACGGTTGAACGCCCGAAAATTAAGAAGCAAATTGCCGATGCCAGGGATAAGGGAGACTTATCTGAAAACGCAGAATATGATGCGGCCAAAGAAGCCCAGGGCATGCTTGAAATGAAAATTTCACGGTTAAAAAATACCATAGCCAATGCAAGGGTGCTGGATGAATCAAAAATAGACACCAATAAGGTCCAGATAATGAATACCGTAAAGATCAAGAACAAGAAGAACAATTCCGTTATGGAATACACCATAGTTTCGGAGACCGAAGCCGATCTGAAACAGAAGAAGATCTCGGTCAGTTCACCTATTGCAAAAGGCTTGTTAGGAAGCGAGGTGGGTGATGTTGTGGAAGTAGAGGTACCCAATGGCATCATTCCATTTGAAATCCTGGAAATAAAATTATAAAACTTCATTCCTATGGCAACCATTTTTTCAAAGATCATCAATGGAGAAATCCCCTCCCACAAAATAGTGGAGGATGAGCATTATTACGCATTTCTGGATATCAACCCCCTGAAGAAGGGCCACACATTGGTGGTACCCAAAGAAGAAACCGATTACCTGTTCGATCTCGATGACCAGACCCTGGGAGGGATGATGGTCTTTGCCAAACGAATAGCCAGGGCCATTGACCGGGTGATTAAATGCAAGCGGGTTGGTGTAGTGGTTTTGGGCATGGAGGTACCTCACGCCCACATTCACCTGATACCCCTCGATAAAGAGAGTGATGCCAGTTTCACCCAGCCCAAAATGAAGCTTTCCGATGAGGAATTGGAGGAGATCGCCGAAAAAATAAGAGGAGCCCTGGAATAGGCAATAGAACGGATAATCGTGTAATTCGCTTACTACTTCTATACAAGCTCCCTGAATATTTATATACAATCACTGAGATCCATATCCATAGTAATAAAAAGCAAACACCAAAACCTTTCGGATCATTTCATTTTTTTGCAACTTTTTACCTGGTTTAAGAGTAAAAAGGAAAAAAATATGAATCGATTCAAAATTTTACTGGTAATTATTGCCTTTCTGGTAGCTTCCTGTGAAGAAATGGACAGCCTGTTCAAAGATAAAGACACCGGACTTTCAGAAGAAGAAGTAGTAAAAGGTTTAAAAACCGCCCTTGAAGTGGGCTCCGACACAGCCGTTGCGGTAACCTCTGAGGTCAATGGATATTACAAGGATGAAGCCATCAAAATCATGCTCCCACCGGAAGCGGATATAATCTATGAACATAAGGACGACGCATCATTCCAGTTTCTTGGGCTGGATCAGCTAATAGACGATGTCGTGCTGAGCATCAACCGGTCTGCAGAAGATGCAGCTTCGGAAGCTTCTCCCATTCTGAAAGATGCCATCGTTTCCCTCTCCATTGCCGATGGGTGGAACATTTTGAACGGGAAAAATCCGGCCGATACCAGCAACCAGGAAGCAGCTTTTGATTCCACCGCAGCAACAGGTTACCTCATTGCAACCACATATGATGAGCTGTTCGATACATTTCGCCCCAAAATAAATAACTCACTGAAGAGAGAATGGGTAGGCGGAGTATCCACCAAACAATTATGGGATGACCTTACCTCAACCTACAACGCCACGGCTGAACCCCTGGGCATGGAAACCGTGGATACCGAACTCGATGTATTCGTTACCGAAAAAGCACTGGATGGTCTGTTCCTCAAGGTAGCCAATGAAGAGAAAGAAATTCGGAAAGATCCGGCCCAATGGTCAGGTACACTCGTTGAAGA
>JAGXLC010000325.1 GCA_018334875.1 Bacteroidales bacterium
GGATAATGCGACGAACAGTTCAGATTGACTTTCCCATTGTTCGGATGATTTTTCGGATAGTTCAGGTTGATTTTCCCATTGTACCGATGGACCTTCAGACACATCAGATTGAGATTTCATCTGTCCGGGTCAGCGCTTTTCAAAAATCAATCTTGTATTTCCTTCTGTTCCTTATAGGGTTCCATATGAAAGGTGCCGTCGCTACGCGACTTACACCCTGGAAATACAATTAAATGACAATTAATGACCTTATTGACAACAAATGACTATTACATCGATCTCCCAAAAACAACCATTCTGAATATCCGACAGAATACTACCATCATGTTTTAAAGATTGATTCTTTTATACATCTCCGAAGGCTGGAAGAGATCAAATTTCAGGTGAAACCTGATCTGTTCGCCATAGCGTTCGTTGACGGATTCTACGGCTTTATCCAGGTTGGGGCTGGCCACTACGGGAAAGTAGATATCCAGAAAACGGAGGAAAGAAAATTTAACTCCCGATTCTGCGGCCCAGTCGGTATTGGCAATTTCCGTGTCCACGGCCATCGATTTTCCGAAAGCGCCGAAATTGCCGTACACATGGATTGGAACATCTCTTATTAAAGGGATACTTGTGCTGAGGTTCAGTGAGAGGAGCCAGTCTTGTGTTACTCCCAACGGTGAATGGAGGGCAAAGGCTCCATCATCCGGGTAAAATTGTTGGGAGAGCAACTGGTTGCTTATATCTTTCGCCGGATCTTCAAATCGCCCTAAAAAGGTATTATCGAACGTATAATCGTATAACCCGGAGCCCCCGCTCAGGTGAAATGAATAGGGAGGGGGCAGTTGATCTCCCTTATTCAGAAACGCTCCGCCAAAAAGGCGTATATTGAGCCCCTCTGTCTTATAATACGAATGTTTATACCGGGCTTCAAGGGAAGTTTTGAGAAATTCGCCTGATATTTCAAAGTCTGCTTTCAGCTTGTATGGATTGATGCTTTTGTTGGTTTTATCATGTAACAGGGTCAGATTGTGATAGAATTGATGGCCGGGTTGTTCTTTGCGGGTAGATATGTCATTGATGTCTGTGGCATAGGTGGTCGAATATCTGATTTCGTTGATGACCTTCCGTCGCGGATCCGGCTTTTTGAATGTAAGAATGGCTTCAGACTTTAACCGGTTGAAGGATTTGTTGGAGGTTTCGGTATAACCAAACTGTTTGCCGGAAAGTTTGAGCTGGATTTGTCGAAATGTCTTGTTGGGATAGATGTTATAGGCCATTTCACCGGTTCCCGCAAGTTTTTTATTTCCCATGCTGTACATGGGGGCCAGGTAATAGTCGAATTGATCGGGAGGGAAAGGAGCGTCGTAAAGAAGGCCTCCGATCATGGTATGATCGTAATTGTTCCAGCCAACCGACGGGAAATAATGGATTTGGGTAAAGTTGGGATTATTGATCAGTCCGAAGAACTGGAGTTTAAGGGGCTCCGTTTTTTTGAATATCCCCTTCGTTTTGATGCTGTTGTTGTGGCGGTATAGTTCAAGCATCTTTTTATCCGGGTCGATCACATATTTATCTGCTTCGGAGGAAGGCAGATCAAGCCATTTCTTTCCTTCAAAGCCCGGATACCATCGGGAGAATGTTTTCTCGCCGTCGCGAAAGCCTGCAACCACCAGGGGCGCATCAATTTCTCCCTTGTTTTTTACCAGCAGGCGGTTGCCGTCTGCTTTTTTCATTTTATAGTCGATCTTTCCCTTTGTGGCGAACACATCGTTGAAAAACCAATCCAGCTCTTTATCGGTATGTTCCCTGAATACCTTTTCCAGGTCTGACGGATAAGGATGTTTGAATTTCCACTTTTGGAAGAAATCCTGCATGATGGTGTTGAATTGATCTTCTCCGAGATAATGCATCAGATGCAGAAAAGCCAGGCCCGTTTTTGAATAGGAGATGCCTGCGTAATTGGCTGTATTGAATTCCGCGGAGGCTGTATTTGTTGGTTGATCGGTATTTCTCCGGCCCAGTAAAAGATAGGTGAAAGCATGGAGATATCGGTACCGGAGGTGATCGCCTCCCAACACCTTTGTCAGACCCGGGTCCATGCCCAGCATCTTGTAAAGCTCGTTTTCATCCGGATATTTGTTTTGCATATACCGGATTTCGCTGAATGTATTGATCCCCTCATCCAGAAACGGGTATCGTCTTTCATTGAATCCGAGCATTCCGTAGAACCAGTTGTGACCTACTTCGTGCATAATGACCTGCTCCAGCATACTGGCCTGCTGTGTATGGCCAATGGCTGTAATTGTGGGATATTCCATGCCGTTTCCGCGCGATCCGGCTGCTCCCAGAACCGCGGAACAGGTGTTGTAGCCATAATCCCCGTACCACATTGAATAATAGCTGATGGCATCGTTGATATAGTTGGTGGCATTTCTCCATAACTCGGCCTGATCGTTTGTAAAGTAGGCCCAGGTTGTTACATGTCTTTCAGAATTGGGAAGTTTGACCGAATCCTTCATTACATGATACCTTTTATCCGCGAACCAGGCAAAATCGTGTGCGTTTTCAAGGGTATAACGGATGGTTTTGTTTTTGCCTGCAGAAACCGGTATCTCCATGTCCTTGGGATCAAATGAAAATTGGCTTGC
This sequence comes from Bacteroidales bacterium, assembly GCA_018334875.1. Taxonomy (NCBI): domain Bacteria; kingdom Pseudomonadati; phylum Bacteroidota; class Bacteroidia; order Bacteroidales; species Bacteroidales bacterium. The sequence continues at coordinate 2,637 of JAGXLC010000325.1, forward strand.
TGATTCTACTGCCCGTTCATTCAACCATTTGATCTCGCTTTGTGTTTGGAGCTGACCTGAAGCGGCCACGACGTAGTTTTCAGGCAGTGTAATGGAAATCTCAAATGAGCCGAATTCGGAGTAGAATTCTCCCATATCCCTGTAAGGCATGGGATGCCAGCCAAATCTGTCGTATACGGCAGGTTTGGGATACCATTGGGTGATTTTGTAGCTCTGGCCTATATGTCCCATACGAGAGGTTACCCCCAGGGGTATTTTCACATGAAAAGGGGTGGTGATGGTAACGGTCTCACCGCTTTCAAGGGGTTCGTTAAGGTGAACCTTACAGATATCGATGTGTTCGGGATGGTATTCCCAGCGGGCTTCCTTTCCGTTGATCCTGAAGTTCAGTGAATCGATAAAACCTTGCTGTGCTATATTTTTGAACAGATGGTGTTTGCCTTCACTTCTGAATTGCTCCCGTGCCAGTGTGGTTTGGTTGTTTTTGTAGGCATTGGGCCATATGTGGAAATAGATAAACTCCAGCTTATCGGGGGAATGGTTGGTGTATTCCATCTTTTCAAAACCGGAAAGGGTATGGTTCCGGTCATTGAGCTTTACTTCGATCTGATAATTCACTTCCTGCTGGAAGTAATCCTGGGCCCTGGATGTAAGGGTGAAAAAAAGGAGGAGCACTGCCAGGACTGATTTAGTGAAATTTGGGGAATGCATCATCTTTTTACTGATATTGGTTGTAATCTGGCTGATAAAATTACAAAAATCGGACAATAGTATATTGTTAAATTAGTAGTGAGTAATAAGTAATGAGTCGGAACTGTCAATACTCTCAATTCACTACTCTTTAATTTATTTTCATTTTCTCCTCTTCCTATTCACAAAACTCTCCACTCATTACTCTCCACTCACTACTACTTGTTTCCGCCCTATGCCAACTTCTTAGTCTCAATGGTGCGGCACATCCAAATCCGGTGCCTTTTCCCCGGCTTTTACCTTAAAGGACAGGACATTCTGCCTGGGTGGTAATGGGCATGTGGCATAAGGCGTGAAGGCACAAGGCGGATTGTAAGCCTTATTGAAATCGATATGGGTATTGTTGTTTTCATCGGGTGCTTCTGCCACGAGGAACCTGCCTCCCCCGTAAGTCTCTTCCGCATTGGTTTCGTCGCCGAATACCAGAAAAAGACTCTCCCTGCTGCCCATCGGATGGAGGATATATGTTTCACCCCTGTATTCAAATTTCAGTACGCCGGGAGACTCTACCTCATTGGTTCCCCCAAGTACATTGGGTACCTCCATTGTCTTTTTTTCTTCGTAAGGCTCAAACTTTGCCTTTATGCGCCATTCTTTACTAACGGGGAAAGCCGGTATTTCCGTTACCTCATCAAGCAAGGGGCTTTCCAGGTCACGAAGCCGTATTCCGTACTGATCTCCTCTTTTGATGACAAACCATTTCAGTGGGCCGTGACTGAGTACAGTGGGATCGCCTTTTGCATCGCTTTGCATCTGTATCTTTTGGATCAGGGAATCCTGGTGAAATACTTCCGTATTTTTCAGGGTTGTAAATTGTATGGTGTTATCGGACAGGTAAAGGTTTCCCAGATTGTCCGGAGCTTTTTCCGGGAAAACTATGTCATTGGATGAATTGCTGCCTATGGTGTTTTTGCCGGAGTCAAGCCAGTACAGACCGGCAAGATTGAGCCAGCCGTCGGAGGCTTTAAGATTTTTCAGTCTTTCAGAGCGCCATTCCATGATGCGCTCTTTGTATGTTGTTTCACCAGATTTACCGGATGGACTGCTGCAGTTGGTAAAAAACAAAGGGCAGCAGAGCAGAAGCCCAATGGCCATCTTTTTCCCTGTCATAAAAATGCTGTGTTGATT
>JAGXLC010000326.1 GCA_018334875.1 Bacteroidales bacterium
TTTTCAATCCTGGTACCTCAGGATGATCTCGTGTATAATAAGGTAAAACTTGTTTTTTATTCTCATTTGTAACTTGAAAAATCTTTGTTTTTACATACTTAACAGGTTTAGCTATCCATGTTATGATGGTGTATTAATTGTTAATAATTTGTTTTTTGAGGTGCCGCAAAGTGAAGCTAAATGTTTAATTTTGTATAAAATAATATAAACTATGGAAGTTACTGCGGATATAAGGTTAGGAGATGCCAACAAGATTTTGAAAGAATACTCTGATAATACAGTTGATCTAATAGTCACTTCTCCACCTTATGCTGATCAAAGGAAAAATACATACGGTGGTATTAAACCAAATGAATACGTTGATTGGTTTTTACCTATAAGTAAAGAATTACTAAGAGTTTTAAAGCCTACAGGCACTTTTATTCTTAATATTAAAGAAAAAGTGATGAATGGCGAGAGATGCACCTATGTAATAGAACTTATATTAGAGATGAGAAAACAAGGATGGTATTGGACTGAAGAATTTATTTGGCATAAGAAAAACAGTTATCCAGGTAAATGGCCTAATCGCTTTAGGGATGGATGGGAAAGATTGTTGCAGTTTAATAAAAGCCGAAAATTTAATATGTATCAGGAGGAGGTAATGGTTCCTATGGGTGATTGGGCGGATCAAAGACTTAAAAATTTAAGTGAAACTGATAAGAGGAGAGATGAATCAAAAGTAAAAAGTGGTTTTGGGAAAAATATATCAAATTGGGTTAATCGGAAAATGGCTTATCCCAACAATGTATTACATCTTTCTACCCAATGTAGTAATAAGAATCATAGTGCTGCTTTCCCTGAAGCCCTTCCAGAGTGGTTTATCAGACTTTTTACTAAAGAGGGTGATGTAGTTCTTGACCCATTTACAGGTTCAGGCACCACAAATTTTGTAGCCCAGAGAATGAACCGTCATTCAATAGGTATTGAGATTGTTAAGGAATATTACGATGATCTTAAAAAAAATATACAGCCTAAAGTTTATAAAATTTTATAAACTTTTAACAGTCAATATATGAGAAATATTACTCTTGCGGACGTTAGACAATATGTTGAAGATAACATAGGCACATTCCATGAAAAAAGGCTTGAAAGCCTCAATAATTTGAAGCTTAAGCAAATATTACGAAAGAAAAATCCCTACTTATTTCGCACAAAGCATTTACAGACCTCTGAAGCAATAGTTAGAAAACTTGCTGATGCACATATATCTTCTTCAGAAGAAACTATACTGGGGGATTGGTTGGAAGGCCTTGCAATATTTATTAATGAACAAGAATTTGGGGGTTGGAAATCAGGGATTCGTGGAATAGATTTAGAATTCAATAAAAATAATACCCGATACATAGTAACAATTAAATCAGGGCCTAACTGGGGCAATAGTACCCAAATTGCCAAGATGAAAGATGATTTTATAACGGCAAAGCGAACATTAAGAACAAGTAATTCTCAATTAAATATTGTTGCTATAAATGGCTGTTGCTATGGGCGGTTGCGAAATCCTGATCGAGGGGATCATTTTAAATATTGCGGACAAGATTTTTGGGAGTTTATTTCTGGGGATTCAAATTTATACAAAGATATTATTGAACCATTGGGTCATAGAGCAAAAGAACACAATGAAGATTTTATAGATTCATATTCAAAAGTGATTAATAAGTTCACGAAGGCTTTTTCCGATGATTTTTGTCTGCCCGATGGTTCCATTGATTGGGAGAAATTGGTTGCTTTTAATTCAGGTAGAAAATAATGTGTACAGTAAAAAAAAGGAGCTACAAAACTATCTTTGTAACTCCCTGTTTCTCTGGGCTGCCCGGTTGGGGGTCGAACCCAAACTCTTCTGATTCAGAGTCAGACGTGTTGCCATTACACCACCGGGCAGAATTATTTATACAGCGTGTGCAAAATTAACGATTTTGTATCAATTTTCATTATCGTTTCTTGAATAATTTCAGCGTCTCCCCAGCCGTTCCATCATTTCAAAACACATGCGGCTGTTGTGGTAAGGCCCCTTCCAGGCGCTTACCTTCATATCATCGGGATAATGCTCTCTTTTGCGGGATACACGACGAAACCATTCACCATCTTGCTGGTCTGTCAGGTTTTCCTGAATGAATTTCCAGGTTTTGAAGGCCGCTTCTCTGAATTTTTCTTCGCCGCTTAGCTGATAAGCATTGTAAAAACCTACCACAGCCTCTGCCTGAGGCCACCAGTGTTTATCGGTATCGGTCAATCCTTCCGGCGAAGCCTCATAAATGAGCCCTCCGTCGGGATCAAGGCCTTCCTCCAGGGTTGCCCCGGCCATACGAAGGCCAACCTTCCTGATCTGCTCTTTTAACTTATCGTCCCGCAATACTTCGGCTGCTTCGTATAGCAGCCACGTTCCTTCTATGTCGTGACCATAGGAAATTTCTTCCGAAAGTACCTCGTATTCTTCATTGAAGTATAGATGGAAATGATGGTTCTCCCGATTGATGATGTGTTCCAGGAAAATATCGTTCATCTCCCGGATTCTTTTTTCCACTTCATCCGACCTCCAAACCCTGTACAGGTTGGTGTAAGCCTCCAGCACATGGAGGTGGGTGTTCATGGATTTCAGGGTTTTCATCTGTTTTCCGCCAATGCGAATGTCGTCTGAAAGAGTCCAGTCCCTTTCAAAGGCCTCGAAATACCCTCCATGCTCATCATCATGGCTGTGTTTTTCCATCAGCCGGAAGGTCTTTTTGGCTTTTTCGAGACTTTCCTTGTTGCCGGTTGCTTTATAATACTCCACCATGGAATAGATTCCGAAGGCTTCTGCGTAGATCTGCTTGCCCGGATCGGTGACTTTTCCCTGGTAGCCGACACTCCAGTAAAATCCACCGTATGCATCATCCCAGAAATGTTCATTGATATAGCGGTAAGCCCTCTTTGCTGTGAGCAGGTACTTTTCTTCCTGAAACACCTGGTAGGCCCTGGAAAAAGTCCAGAGTATCCGGGAATTGAGCACCATGGAACGGTCGGCTTGTTCGTTTACCTTTCCCTTGTTGCTGATGGCACCATAAAATCCTCCGTTTACCGTATCTTTGGTTTTCATGATCCAGTAGGGCAGGATGTTTTTCTTAACCTCCCGCCGAAAGGCTTTTGCGCTTTCATCAGGTGATGTTTGGCCCGGCATATGAAGCGCTGCTGATTGAATGTCCCTGTTTTTATTGTGCCCGGTTTTCCCTGAATTAACACCTGATATAAGAATCGTGCATAAAGGCAGTATCACATAGAAGAGTTGATGTCTTTTCATAGCCAAAATTTTTGATCAATTGAACAAGAAAAATAACATTCTATTTTTTAGTTTCAAACTGTTGTTTCATATTGCATGCTTTAATCAGGAGTAAATATACAAAATTCGATAATGAATCAAGAGAACATTACACAAGATGAGGCCTGTAAGGTTTTTGATTATCTGTATCTGAGGGATGATAATCAACGTGTCGATGCCGTCCTCGGATTTGGTCATTTTGATATGAAGATACCCCATACCTGCGGAAAGCTTTATCAGGAGGGATATGCACCAAAGATCATCTTTACCGGGGGAGTGGGGGCCGGAACGGCAGATCTTAAAAAGAAAGAGGCCCAGGTCTTTCGTGATAGACTTTATGCGCATTTCCCGGATATCCCTGAAGAGGATCTCTTAATAGAAGATCAGTCAACCAATACGGGCGAAAACATCTATTTTTTGAAGGAAATGGCTTTTCGTCAATGGCCGGAACACAATTTTTCAAAGAGCGTTTCTTCCGTGATGCTGGTTTGCAATGCAGCACGCCAGAGAAGAACCTGGCTGACCTGGAAGAAGATCCTGCCCGAAGTGCATGCAATCAACTGCCCCCCGGAAACTACCTTTAAGCAGGAACAAGAACTGTTCCGCTCGAAAGGAAGGACACTGGAAAACCTTCTGCTCGGTGAAATGGAAAGGATACTCAATTATCCTGATAAGGGCTTTACCGTGGAAGAAGAAGTGCCTCAGGATGTTTATTCCGCTTACCAGGTTTTGAAAGCGGAATATAAACCTTAGATCAGTACCTTATCTCTGCAAAAAGTATGTTTATAAAATACCAATTGCCAGGCACCAAATTACAAACACCTGCCCGACAGCAGGCGGGATATCCAATGATCAAATTGAAAGGATCCCAATTTCCGGATTGACTGTTTGAAGTTTGTGAGGAGACCGTAGATTCACTTCACCGGTAAGACCATTAATGAAATCGGTAAAACCAGTCATCTCATCGGTAAGGGTGTTCATTTCACCGGCAACATCATTAAGGAGACCGGTAGGACCATTCACTTCACCGGTGACATCAGTAAGGAGATCGGTATGACCAATCATTTTACCGGTGACATCAATAAGAAGATCGGTCGACCAATCATTTCACCGGTGAGATTATTCACTTTATCGGTAATACCAATCATTTTATCGGTAAGCCCATTCATATCATCG
>JAGXLC010000327.1 GCA_018334875.1 Bacteroidales bacterium
TATTGGTGGAAGTGGATGACAGCGACAAAGCGGTAATGAATGTAAATAGTTTGGCCAGAAGCAGGATCATCAATGCACCCCAAAGACCGGCATTGCCTACTACAACATCATATCGGAGAAACAGGATGACCCCCAGAATGGTTAATACACTTGGGGTGAAAACGCCTCCAAAAGTTCCGAATTTTTTTCTTTTACTCTTTTGTGTCTCCTGATCTTTCGCCATAGAATATCTGATGAAACGTCCATGACAAAATAATCATTAATATCACAAAAGGAAATGATTATTTTGTCATGGTAAGTTACATAAGGCCAAAATATTAAATAAAATATAATCTTATGAAACCTGCATCCAAGAACTTACACAACAAGGACATGATTATTTCATGCAGGTTCCATACGGCCAAATCATTAAATAAAAGATAAGCGTATGAATCATTCAAGTTCTCTTAGTTTCTCTATGGTCTCGTCATATCCCTTTGCAGTATGATCTTCCACCTGATCCATGCCGGACCTGTTGAATGAGGATAAATCAGGCTGAACCAACAAATCGGCCTCTTTGGTCTGTAATTTTGCCGGGGCCTGTAAGATAAAATGAAAACTATTCATCATGGCATCAACAATGTGATCAGGCCTTTCATTTGTGCAATAAACCTCTATATTTTGTTTCCTTTTCCTTTGACATAAAATTATTTATGACGAGAATGTACTATGAAAAATAGTGAAAATTTTATTATAAAGGTCAAATTTTCAGGTAAAATATATTGCCCTTCATTCATTTTTTATGTATATTATCTTTGGGTATTATACAATTAAGTTATGCAAGATTATGAACAAAACACCAAAAAGTGACTTTAATGCAATGCTTTTTATGGAATAAAAATAATAAAATCATGCAGATACCTAATGAACAAGATTTTAATATGGCACTTCATATGTTATTATCAGAGTTGTTGGACCTGGAAGCAAGTACCTATTAATTTACTACCGGGCATCCCCGAAGTCTAATGGCTGAGCTTTTACAGAGGCCGCGTTGAGAAAAGAGGATAAAAATCAATTTTTAGGTATAATAAAATATCTCATTTTCAGTTTTATGCCATAAAACAATTTATAACCCTTTGCCATCCCTCCATGCTGGGGAAATATTAAAAACTTATGATATTATGATGATCCGCAAACTCCTGTTTTTCCTTATCATTACCCCATTGCTATTCAGCTGCTCGAATGATTCAAACCAGCATGCCTATGAAGGCTTCTCAGAAGATGAATTGCAATTTATTGCCCGCTATGACCATGAGCTGTTGAATACCATCGCGCGCAAAACCATCTCGGTACAAGAGAAATCTGTAGAATCTGCCGATGAAATAGAGATCATAAAGCAGAAACAGGTGAAACCCCTGGTATACAACCAACTGCTTTCCACCCGCTACATGGAAAAAAACCATCAGAAAAATGTTTTTATTGCCCAAATCCTGCCGCAGGTACTCATTACCAAATTTTACCTCGATCAGCAACGTCAGGTACTGGAAATGCTGATGTCTGAGGATTCAACGATTGAAGATATTGATCATGACGAGAGACAGGCTTTCATTGAACAGCAGATGAAAAAGCACGGGGTGGAAACAGTCGGAGCACTGATGGATCAACTGACAACACATCCTACCAGCATCATACTTGCACAGGCCGCCATCGAGTCAAACTGGGGAAGTACCAGAAGTTACGAAAAAGCCAACAATCCCTTTCAGATACGATCCATTAACTCCTCGGAGCCCCGCTTAGAGACCTTTGGCAAAGACAGCGCCATCACTTACCTGAAAAAATATGAGCATCTGCCAGCTTCCATTGTAGATTACTTCAGAAACATCAACCGTTCGGATCGCCTGGCTGATTTTCGCGAGCAACGGCAAACCATTTCCGATCCCTTCAAGCTGGTGCAATACCTTGAAAGTTACCAGCCGGCATACGGAGAAAAATACATCCAGCTGCTAACCAATGTAATCCGCAGAAATGATCTGACCCGCTATGATTCCTATGAGATCGACTCTACCTACATCAATATCCTAACCAAAGATGAGATCCGCTCTATCATTGAGGATCAAACCAAAAGAGAGCGAAACATAGTATCTTCCGATTCAGACCGCATCAAAAAGATTCAGTCGAGAAGCGTGGACATACAGTATACAGCGATCGATTCCCCCGCATCCATTGTTGACGTGAACAGCAAATATGTTGTTCCTTACGTATATACCAATGTCATCGACCTGAAGTATCTGCCTTTAGAGGAGAGAAAGGAGAAATTTATAGATATGTTGCTGCCGTCGGTATTAACTGCCGCCTATGGAATCAAACAAACCCGGCAGCGGATAACCACCATTCAGGAGAGAATGGCACGGGATAAACCCATATCGGAGGAAGACAGTGTGTTTCTAACGAAACAGCTCAAAGACTGGAGGGCGGAGAATACGGAAGAACTGTTGAAAGAGAAAATGATCACCCGGCCCATCAGCATCATGCTGGCGCAAGCGGCCCTGGAAACAGGCTGGGGCAGCTCCCGGTTTTTTATAGCAGCCAATAATGTTTTTGGTGTCTGGTCCTTCGATCCCAATGAATCAAGGATCCGGGCCCTGGGAACAAGAGATGGCACACCCGTATATGTGAAAAAATACGGGGATCTGTCCAGCAGCATCATCGATTATTACAAGGTGATCGCCAAAGGCCCTTATGATGAATACCGCCAGGCAAGAAAAAGAACCCGTGACCCCTACGTTTTGGTAGAATATCTGTTCCGGTACAGTGAAATGGGCCAGGAATATATCAACCGCCTGAAAACGGTGATGCGGAAGTCGAATTTGGTTAAGTACGACAACTATCAGCTGGATCCCTCCTACATTAAAGTCGAATGATATATGAAGGAATAATCCCTCTCTTTTCCAATAACCTGAAAATTTATCATGTAATAATTTGCCCTATGCATATATCCTTGATCAACATACTCTCCACAGCAATTTTTTTAGCCGCAGGTTTATTCCTGCCAACGAACCGGGCACAGGCACAAGACACCCATCAAGATAATGTCAATTTCTTTGTTTATCATCGGTTTGGCGAAGATGACATACCCTCCACCAACATTTCTGCTGAGATCTTCAGGGAACACCTGCGTTTTTTGCATGAGAACGATTATACAGTATTAACAATGGGTGAGGCAGTGGAAAAGCTCAGATCACATCATAATATACCTGAAAAAACGGCGGTTCTAACCGTGGATGACGGATATAAGTCATTTAAAACGGTGGCTGTTCCGCTTCTGGAAAAATACGGTTTTAAGGCCACGGTTTTTGTCTGTACCGATTATGTAGGGAAAAACAGTTATCTATCGTGGGATGATATACGATCATTGCGGAAAAAGGGATTTGAATTTGGCAATCACTCCCATTCCCACGATCATTTTCTGAATTATTCCGACCCCAACACCCGGGCGCAGTTCAAGCAAGACCTGGATAAGTCGGAGGAGATATTCGAGCGGAAGATTGGAGACCAACCGGGTCTGTACTGCTATCCCTACGGAGAATACAACCCGGACATGCAGGATATATTGAAGCGCAGAGGGTATCAGGCAGCTGCAGCCCAGAAATCGGGCGTCGTATCTGAAGGAAGCGATCTGTATGCCCTGCCCCGGTTCCCGATGACGTCAACCTATGGTGAAACAGGGAAATTCAAGACAAAAGCCCGGATGAAGGCCCTGCCCGTCATAAAAGAGATACCGGCCAACCCGGAAATAAAGGATACCAACCCACCCCGGTTGACCCTTCATATTAGCCCGGGCAAGATCAATCCGGATAACATCCAGTGTTTCGTTAACGGACGAAGAACATGTAAAATATCCCGGCAGGATGGCGCCACACTGGTTCTCACCATCCAGGCCCGTGAACCACTCCGAACCCGCAGAGCCTTGTATACGATCACGGCTCCCTCGAAATCGGGCGACCGGTGGCATTGGTTCAGCCATTTATGGGTGAACACCCAATACGGGGAATAAGGCCGGGTTTTAAAGATATTGTGTATGAATCATGGAAAGTATACCATCATTGGAGTATATGAGGAGTCCAGGAAAACCCTCTTGAAGCCGGCAGCCTATTTCTCTGAGATGGAAACCAGCGCGGGATGGGGAGAACCCATCTATAAGGTTTTTGTTTACGGGTTGGTCTCCGGGCTGTTTATATTGCTGTGGAGCTTTTTGGACATCATAGGGGTTACCGAAGGTGTCTTAAGCGGAGACGTGGGGGTGATCGGATTCTTCAGCACCATCATCGGGGCGCTTGTGGGTACTTTCATTGGTGCTTTTGTGATCCTTCTGGTCTCATCCCTTTGTGACGGCCGTACGCATTTTGAATCGGCCTTTCTTATTGCGGCAGCCCTCATGGTGCTTCTGCCCCTCAATGCTTTCCTGGGTTTCTTTGATGGGATCGCCTATGTGCCGGGAGCAGTGATCAGCCTGGGAGTAAACCTGTATG
>JAGXLC010000328.1 GCA_018334875.1 Bacteroidales bacterium
GAATAATTCGGATTAAATTCAATGATATGAGATTATTTCAATTACTTTTTCTGTTCGTACTGAGTATCCTGTTGATGCATTGCTCGAAGGCCCCTGAAAAAGAGAAGATTTCCCTGCGGGGAGAGTGGAAAGTCAGGCTTGATTCCCTGGATGTGGGCATCAAAAATCGATGGTACAGGGACAATTTTTCACAGAGTTTAAAACTTCCGGGTTCGCTGCAGGAACAAGGATATGGGAATGATATTGATTCCTCTACTTCCTGGACGGGCACTGTAAAGGGAAATTTTCACCAGGATCCCAAATATAAAGAATATCGTCAGGAAGATGATTATAAGGTGCCCTTCTGGCTGAATCCTGAAAAGCATTATAAGGGTGCTGCCTGGTATCAGAAAAAAGTGAACATCCCTGAGAATTGGACAGAGAAACAAGTAAAACTTATCCTTGAACGTCCGCATTGGGAAACCACTGTATTTGTCAATGGCGAAAAAACAGGAGTGAGAAACAGCCTTTCTGCACCCCATGAATATGATCTTACCGGTTATTTAACGCCGGGAGAAAACCATTTGACCATCCGGGTGGACAACCGGCTTGTAATTAACGTAGGGAAGAATTCCCATAGCGTTACCGATCACACCCAGAGCAACTGGAATGGCATAACAGGGGATATTTTTCTGAAGGCTGAGCCGCTGGTGCATATTGAAGATATGCAAATATATCCTGATGTTCAAAATGATATGGCTACAGTTGAAGTGCGTCTTAATAATGAGACTGGTAAGCGGTATGAGGGTCAAATGACTTTTCAGGCACAGACTGAGCAGGCGATGTTCGGTCATAAATTAGAAGAAGTACACAGAGACATTCGTGTAGATAGCAGCAGGACCGTCCGAGTTGATTATTTCATGGGAGACGATCCACTATTGTGGAGCGAGTTCGATCCCAATCTCTATTCCATGCAGGTAAGGCTCCGGAACACCGATAATGAGCAGGTGGATGCAGATTCGGTAATCTTTGGCATGCGTGAGTTTACCACCAAAGAAACCCGTTTTGTGATCAACCATCGTCCTACCTATTTGAGAGGCACCCTTGAGTGCGCTATATTTCCTGATACAGGTTATCCTCCTACCGATACTGCGTCATGGGGACGGATATTTCGAACCATCAAGAAGCATGGACTCAATCACATGCGCTTTCATTCCTGGTGTCCTCCGGAGGCAGCTTTTACGGCAGCCGATAAGGCGGGTATCTATCTTCAGGTAGAAGTTGCAAGTTGGGCCAACCAGGGAGCAGAACTCGGTTCGGGCCTCCCTGTAGATCAATGGATATATGAGGAAAGCAACCGCATTGTTGAAGAATATGGCAACCATCCCTCTTTCTGCATGATGGCTTATGGAAATGAGCCGGCAGGGGAAAATCAGCAAAAATACCTCACTGAATTTGTAGAATACTGGAAAAATAAGGATAGCCGCCGGTTATATACCAGTGCTTCGGGATGGCCCCTGATCGAAGCCAGCCAGTTTCACGTGGCTCCCCAGCCCCGTATCCAGGGATGGGGCGAGGAACTGAATAGCGTGATCAATCGTGAACCACCTCATACTACCTTTAATCATGAGGATTTTGTTTCAGAGTATGATAAACCGGTTATCGGACATGAGATAGGGCAATGGTGTGTTTATCCCAATTTCGATGAGATGAAAAAGTACACGGGTGTGCTGAAACCCAAAAACTTTGAAATATTCCGCGATATGCTCAAGGACAACCATATGCTTGACAAAGCGGAGAAGTTTCACATGGCCTCGGGGAAACTGCAGGCTTTATGTTATAAGGCAGATATTGAAGCTGCCTTGCGTACACCCGGTTTTGCGGGTTTTCAGTTGCTCGATCTGCATGATTTCCCCGGCCAGGGAACTGCCCTCGTAGGAGTGCTGGATCCGTTCTGGGAAAGCAAGCCATACATCTCTCCTCAGGAATATAGCCGGTTCTGCGGACCCACTGTGCCACTGGCCAAATTGTCCAAACGGATATACAGGAACTCCGAAACTTTCGAAGCTACAATTGAATTGGCGCATTTTGGTTCCTCTTTGTTGATCAATATTCCCATGAACTGGAAAATTGAGGATTCAACAGGGAAAATTCTCCAAAAAGGTGAATTGCAAAAGAAGGGAATACCATATGACAATTCTCAGAAAATCGGGGATATACGATTTGACCTGAAGGAAATAGAAAAGCCTCAAAAGCTTACCCTTACCGCTACTTTATCCGAATTTGGCTCCAATTCATGGGATTTCTGGGTCTACCCCGATCAGCTTGATATGCCGGATTCGGACGATGTAATCGTTGCCACTGAGTTAACTTCTCAGGTAAGACAGCGTTTGTCACAGGGCAGGAAAGTATTGCTGATCCTGCATAACAAGATAAAAGATGACAAGGGAGGCAATGTGAAGGTGGGATTCTCACCGATCTTCTGGAATACCGTTTGGACGAATAACCAGGCCCCGCATACCATGGGCATCCTTTGCGAGCCGGAGCATCCCCTGTTCAATGATTTTCCCACCGAATATCACAGCAACTGGCAGTGGTGGGATATTGTAACCGGGGCCCAGGTGATGAATATGGAGGACTTTCCCCCACAGATTGATCCTTTGATCCAGTCCATTCCCGATTATCACAAAAACCGTAATCTGGCCTTTGCATTTGAAGGGAAAGCCGGTGAGGGCAAAATTCTGGTGACTTCGATTGACTTCACCAAAGATTTGGAGGAGAATTTGGCCTCAAGACAGTTATATTACAGCATGCTCAACTATATGGAGAGTGAGGATTTTTCACCTGAACATACGGTTTCTCTTAATGATATTGAAACATTAAGGGAATAGGACTATTCATACCTGAATTGATAAGTTGCTTCATAAATAGAGAATTAAAAAGGAGGAATAATTATGAAAAAATCAATCTTAATCACAGTTATTATTGCTTTACTTGTTAACCTGAGCTATGTAACCGGCTCAGAGAATGAAAGTGAAGGTGAAAACACGAAAGTTTATACCGTATTTTTATCTCAGGGATATCTTCATACCGGTGGCCCCGTAGAGCATCCCTTAACAAATGAAGATGTTTTGAACAAGCTTCGGGATCAGTGTAGTGGAATAGATTTTATAGTAAGGGACCTCACACAGGAAGATATTTCCCGTGAATCACTTCTCGATGAAATGGAGGAGTCGAAAGAAAATTTAGATGGAGTGCTCATTATTGGCACCTTAAGTCAGTATAAGCTGGCATTTACAGGATTGCCAACCATTGTGGTATGGAATCTCTGGGAATGGGATAAGAGTCCTTACAAACTTTTTGCCAGGGGAGGTAATGTGGAAGAAAAGACCATCCTGAAAGGAGGCCCTGAATACAAGGATGGAAAAATCATCACAGCCCAGATTGACAGACTGCAGGTTTGTGAGCCTTCCAGGTCGGAAGCTATGTTTGAAGATTTGGTGGATAAGATTGAATTGATTCAGGCGATAAAGAAACTGAAAGACACCAGAATATTGTCGGTGTCTCCGCATCATAATCTTGCCCAGGTAGATTATCAGGGAGATGTCAATAAACGGATGCCAGAGGATTATAATGAAACGTATATGCGGGAAGTAAAAGAGAAGCTTGGCGTAGAAATTGTAAGGAGAGAACCTGAAGAATTTTATGAGGCATATGAGGAAGCGGATGAAAATGAAGCCAAAAAAATCGCAGAGAAATGGATGGAAGAGGCAATGGGAGTGAAAGCCGCAAAATCCGAAATAATAAAAACGGCCAGGGCCTATCTTGCTTTTGATGCATTAAGGGAAAAGTACGATTGCAACGCGGTTTCAACACATATGAGGTCGGTTACCGGTAGCGGAGAGGCAGAAGATATGTTCTGGCCGGGATTAGGTCTTGAATGTGGTTTTAAGACCCGAGGGATACAGGCTGTTTGTCAGGATTATCCCAATGTATTAATAGCTCAGCTTTTGGGATATTATATGACAGGCAGACCCAGTATGCTTGGTGACTTGATGGTTGATACGGAAAACTCTTTTAGCATCCTTTTACATTGTGGTTGCCCGATTAATCCCTATGGAGACGAACGAAGAGTCCCTTATGTGATACGGACTCATGCAGAAAGTCCGCTCAGAGAAACCCTGAAACCCGGATCATCTACAGGTATGCAGGTATTTTGGCCCAAAGGGGAACCTGTTACTATATGGAAAGTTTATCCCCTTTTAGATAAAATCGGCTTTCATACCGGACAAACAGTAGATGGTTATGCGCATTATGAAAATTATAAGGATATCGTATGTAGGAATAAATTAATAGCCAAGGTTGAGGATCCGGAGAATATCCAGAAACATTATTTTGCAGATTCATATGGAATTCACAGGGCAGCAACACTTGGTGACCTGGAAGAGCGAATTAAAGATTTGGCCACATTGATTGGTTTTGAGGTTATGGAGGAAGAGCAGCCCTTACCAGCTTA
>JAGXLC010000329.1 GCA_018334875.1 Bacteroidales bacterium
TCAACGCAGGTGTCAGAGGAAACATCGGCGTGTTGACCGGTTCCAATTCGAAGAAAACCCTCCGCAAGTACAACCCCACCCACATCATTCACAGCGTAAGAGAGCTGCCCGGTCTCCTGGAAAAAGAATTCACCACCACGAATCCTACCTTCCCGGCGTGAGAAGAACGAGGGAACGAAAGAACGACGGCACGACTGGAACGACGGCACGAAAGAACGAGGGAACGAAAGAACGAGGGCACGAAGGCACGACTGCACGAAAGAACGATGGAGCGACCGAGCGAGGGAGCGAGGGGGCACGAAGGGACTGAGTGATTGGAAGCGTAAGTAGTATTGAGCTGGAAAGTAAGCAGCAATATACCTACAGGTAAAGTTGTAGAGACGCAAGGCTTGCGTCTCGGAGATTGGGGCACAGCGTAACGACTGCACGACGGCACGAGGGAACGAGGGCACGAAAGAACGAGGGGGCGACTGCGCAATGGCACCAAGGGATGAGGGAGCGATGGAGCGAGAGAACGATGGGGCGAAAGGGAGATGGAGAAAGGATTTAGCGGGAGATATCTGTTGTCATTGATGGTCATTCGATTGTTTGACAGGAATTTGACGAAGAGTTTGAAAGTTTGATTGCTGGAGAGGGTAAAGGCATTCAGTGGTCATTAATTATCATTAAGCAGTCAATTGGATTGCAACATAGATTATAAGCCACATAGCGATGTGACATTTTATTGAACCACATACCTGCCCGCAGCAGCCGGGGGGATCATAGAAAATACACATAGGACACATTAGCCGGTAATAATAGGAATGGTGCTTAAAAGGATATACCTTACCGAAACACTAAAGGACGACGAAGCGATAATTCGATAGCGCTACGGTATGAAAGAGCCATAAAGTGATGAATGAATTGAATATATTTACTGATAAGTCTTGGCTTGCAGCCCATTCAATCATTCAATCCCGACTACCGGCGGACAGGCATTTAAGCATTGTTACCGGGACACGAGACTCTTTGCTCTAAACCCTGCGCTCTATGCCCTGAGCAAATCTTGAACCTCAATCTTCAAACATTAAACATTCTTGCTCTTCTCTCTATGCCCCAGGCTCTGTGGCCTCCGCTCTTAGTTCTTTCAGTATTCCCGATATAAACCGAAAAGGTGTTCGTACGCTGAACATGTTCACCACCCAGGTGGGTATCGAACCTCCGGGATTGATCCAGCCCGTTACTGTTATTTGTGTGTTGCCGGTATTACCGAATGCTCTGATAATCCATTCTTCATGAAAATCCGCAACCTTTATGGTCGTCTCGCTATCTTGAATCCGGCCGGGAAGGTCATCGGATACCAAGCGGATGCTGTCCGGTGAAAACTGTACCTTCATGTCCATCACCATTTCCCGGTTCTTTACAGGCCAGGGCATATCAATCCACATATAATTAATGTAACGCTCATTTTTTCGGTGATCCAGAATGGCCAGCGAATCCACAAGCTCCATATACTTGAGGTTTTCCCGGAAATCCACCACCTGTTTATAGACCCTTTCCGGTTTCATCCGGCTCGAGGTAATGACTTTATACATGTAGATCCCACTCCCCTCGCGCTCTTTGGTATATACCCTGATGCCATCCCTGTCCTTTCTCAGCTCCCAGTCATCACCGGCAGCTGATGCATTCATCATCAGGGCAATGAAAAATATAGCTGTTATATAGAGTTTCATATTGAATGTTTTTATTACATAAACATCAAATCAGGGATTAGGTTCAAATAAAGTGTCCGGTTTAAGATGTCGCTCCGCGTCACTAATAGTAAGGTAAGGAAACCATTATATTTACACAATATTCAAATTCTCAGATCTTATGCCACAGATTCTATTTTTAATTCCGCTATTATTTTCTGCTTAAACCCGGGGATCATTTTTTTGTTATTTTTGTTGTATAACATCATTTTTTAAATGACACAATTAAACACGAAATCATAATAAATTCATACAACCATGAAACAGCCAGCGATCTTCAATTTTAGGTTTATATTACCGGTATTGTTTCTTCTCGTCCTGTTTGGGTCCTGCCAGACAGATGATGATACAAACTGGATGAAAGGCAATATGCATACACATACCTTCTGGAGCGACGGGGATGATTTCCCCGAACCGGTTGCCAAATGGTACAAAGACCATGGTTACGATTTCCTTGCATTCACCGATCACAATGTCATCCTGGAAGGTGAACGCTGGCGGAGCTTTCCTAAAGATCACCAGGCACTGGCGAAATATACCGGATTGTTCGGCGAGGAATGGGTAGAAACCCGGCCCGCTGAAGAGGAGGGTCATGTGCAGGTTAAGCTTAAACCGCTGGATGCGTTTCGTGACCGTTTCGAAGAACCCGGTGATTTTCTTCTGATGATGGGCAATGAGATCACCGCCCGGCATGCTGTTCATATGCTGGCCCACCATCAGGATGAAGTGATCCCCAAGGCAGAAGGTAGTGTAGATGAGAAGGTTGCCATGATACAGAAAACCATTGAAAGGCTTGAAGAATACAGGCAGCGAACCGGCCGCAACACGCATCCCGTCCTTGCACATCCGAATTTTCAATGGGCCATTACTGCAGAGATGATGTTAAAGGCTGAAGATCTTCGCTACTTTGAGGTTTACAACGGCCATCCCGCAGTAAACAATGAAGGAGATAAGCTCCGGGCAAGCACAGAAAGAATATGGGACATCGTGTTATCCAAAAAGCTGGCAAACGGCAATGAAAATATTCTTTACGGCCTGGCTACGGACGATGCCCATAATTACCACTCAGGGGGTGCCACTCCCGGGAAGGGATGGGTTATGGTCAATAGCAGGGAACTTACACCTGAAAACATACTTGATGCCATCGATCGTGGTGATTTCTATGCTTCCAGCGGCGTGACGCTGAAGGAAATTCATTTTGACGGGGAACGTCTGGAAGTTGAAATAAAACCTCAGGATGGCGTCGAATATACCACAGAATACATCGGAACCCGTTCAGGTTTTGATGCCGGCAGCAAGACCAGGCTCGACGAATCAGGCAGCAAAATGCCCAATACCACCCAGGCGTACAGTGAAGACATCGGGGAAGTGCTGGCCAGCTCTACTGAACTTAAATCGGGCTATACATTTACCGGTGATGAGCTGTATGTGCGGGTAAGGATTACTTCCTCCGCCAACCAGAAAGATCAGATAACGGGAGAAGTGATTGGCAAACAGCGCGCATGGATTCAGCCCGTAGTCCCGGGAATTACCAAAGCCTATCGGTAACCGATCCATTGTATTCGCAGATAAACTTTGGCCTGGAGTCCATTTAAGCATTTCTACACCGGGATTCTTCGCTCTGAGCTCCTTGTAGCCGGCAGGGAACTTTTCTTTTTGTTTTTCTTAACAATTTAAGAAAATATACGTAGTATCTGTTTTTAACCTTGAATTAATGAACCTTCAGGGAATATCGGGTAATTTTTGAAGAGGATATAAACAACAAAATTCTAATAATAATGTTTTTAATTTATGAACAGCAAAACAATAAGCTATGAGTGAGATTCGGTTGATTGTTTTTGATCTTACAGGTACAACAGTTGTAGATGACAAAGTGGTTGCCAGAAGCTTGCATCAGGCAGCCAGGGAATCCAACCTGGATGTCAGCATGGAGGAATTGCAGCAATATACAGGAACCAACAAGATGCACCTTTATCAGTTCATGCTGGCCAGAAAGCATGAAAAGCAATTGTCGCTAAGTGATTTTGAAGGATATGATTTCAGCGAAAAGCATGAGGAAGCCAGGAAAATCTTCAGCCGCTATTCGGAACTTGTGATCAACCATTACCGGAAGCATGCCAGGGCCATCCCGGGTGCTGAAGAAACCTTCAGGTGGTGCCACGAGCATGGCATCAAAGTTGCTACCGTAACGGGATTTCACCGGGATATTAACAATGCCATCATAGAAGGCCTGAAATGGAAAGAAAGAAATCTGATTGATCTTGCCGTAGATGTGGAAACCACCAATGGGGCCGGGCCGCCTGCCCCATTCAGGATCTTTTACGCCATGGAAAAGCTGGACATACAAAGTGAACAGGAAGTTGTCAATGTTGGCGACACGCCTGCTGACCTGCTCGCCGGTTTCCATGCAGATGTCAGAGGAAACATCGGCGTGCTGACCGGCTCCAATTTGAAGAAAACCCTCCGCCAGTACAACCCCACCAACATCATTCGCAGCGTAAGAGATCTGCCCAGTCTCCTGGAAAAAGAATTCACCACAACGAATCCTACCTTCCCGGAGTGAGAAGAACGAGGGCACGATAGCACGACGGCGCGACGGCAAGATGGCACGAAAGAACGAGGGCACGACTGTGCGAGGGGGTAAGGGAAACCTTCTGAGTAATCGATTCAAAGCCTTTGTTGCTTATTCTTTGCCTCCATGTTTTGACCATTCCGGTAAAGTCACCAATAATCGGGACTGAGATTTAAAAAATTCCCC
>JAGXLC010000330.1 GCA_018334875.1 Bacteroidales bacterium
ATTGCAGGCTGAATATCGCTTTCAACAAACAAAACACTGTCTGGCCTGTTAAACAACCATGACATCATAAACATGCAATTATGAGGGATGACCACCAATTGCCTGTAACTGAATTACTGGACCAGTACAATCAGGGATATCATCAGGCCTATGACCAGTTATTTTCATTGGTTTACAACCAACTGAAGAAAGTGGCTCACAACATCAAATTCGGCCGTTCCGAATTTGAAACGCTCAACACCACCGCTCTGGTCCATGAAGCTTATATCAAATTGTTCAACCACCGGAATCTGAAATGGGATAGCCGCAGGCATTTCTACAGCCTGGCGGCTAAAGCCATTCGCCACATCCTGGTGGATTATGCCCGTAAAAAACTGGCCCTGAAACGCCGTCACAATGAGGTGGAACTGCAAGAGGACCCCGGAATCCATTTGAGTTACGAGACGGCTGAAGAGATTGAATCCCTGGAAAAGGCATTGAAAAAACTGGAGAAATACAACAAAACGGTGCTTAAGGTAGTGGAATGCAGATTTTTCGCCGGGATGAGCATCCAGGAGACAGCAACTACCCTGAATGTATCGCCTTCCACGGTCAAACGCAACTGGGCCATGGGCCGGCTTTGGCTGCATCGGGAAATCAAAAAACTTCAGTCACCACCATTGCATAAAATTATGGAGTAAGATGGATTTCATTCGAGATGACATCTGGCAATCCATTCAACACCATTTACCGGAGGATTTTGACTCCCCCAAAGAGGTGGAAAAGGCCCTGGTACGCCTGAAAAAACATTTTCCCGATTATTATCAACAGATACGGGAACTGCTCGACGGCCATGACTCCGCCTCCAGGTATTTCGGGAATCTCAATCAGAGCATCATGCAAAGTGCACAGCCCGAAGATCAAATGCTAAAAACAGGCGACCAGATAGGAACATACCGGATCATCAGGCGTTTATCCTCCGGAGGCATGACCCATGTGTATATGGCCGAGCGATCGGATGGAGATTTCAATCAGCTTGTGGCCATTAAGGTGATGAAGCAGAACATCTCCGGTGAACTGCTAAAGGAATATTTCCAGCGGGAAAAACAGATCCTGGCCGACCTGAACCACCCCAACATAGCCAATATATATGACGGAGGCATTACCGAAGAGGATAGACCCTACCTGGTGATGGAATACATCGCAGGATTGCCGGTCACCGAATACTGCGATCGCAACCGGCTTACCATCGAACAACGCATTAAACTGTTCCACCGCATTTGCCAGGCAGTCAACCATGCCCATCAAAACCTGGTCATTCACAAAGACCTCAAGCCGGGCAACATCTTTGTTGACGAGAATGGCAATATCAAACTCATGGATTTTGGAGTAGCCCATATCCTGGATGAGTCACAGGCCAATACTCCCGAAGGGATCAGAGCCTTCACGCCTGCCTGGGCCTCACCGGAACAAATAAAAAACCAAAAGATCACCACTGCCTCCGACATCTATCAACTCGGCCTGCTGTTCTTCCAATTGATCATCGGAGTGCATCGCGATGAATTGGATGAAGGCTTCTTCTCAGGAAAAACTCTGCTGACTAAATCGATGGTGATTCAGAAAAAAAAGGACCGAATCCTCTATGCCCGCAAATTAAACAGGCTCCGGGATTATGATAAAAAAATCCGGGGTGATTTGCAGGCTGTAATGATCAAAGCCCTTCAATCCAAACCTGAAGAACGGTATGCTTCGGTTCAGGATTTGCGTCATGACCTGCAGCATTTTTTTGACAAACAACCCCTCAGTGCGCGGAAACCCACTTTCTTCTATATCTTTTCAAAATATTACCGGAGAAATCGCCTGAAAATCAATATTGGTGCTGCTTCTTTGATTATTTTCCTGATAATCAGTATACAACACAACCATCAATTAAACCACGAGCGCAATATCGCTCAAAAAAATGCCGTAAAAGCCAGGTTTGAAGCAAAAAGGGCCGAAAGCGTCATCTCCTACATGAAAAACCTCATCGGAATGGGGAACCCCTATATCAATGACAACCAGAATCTCAGCCTCAATAAGATTCTATCCACCGGTTTTAACAACTTAATCCACACCAGCGATATAGAATCACACACCAAAGCAGAAATACTGCTTACCCTGGGCGAGGTGTTCCGGGAAAGGGGAGATTATAGTAAAAGCCACCAGGCCATCAAACGGGCACGCTCCATCAAGCGTTCGCTTTACCCCAGCCAGCATGGGGAGATGAGCAGCACTTATTCCCAGCTCTCCAAAACCCACCTGCTTGCAGGCCGGCTCGACAGTGCCAGATATTACATTGATCAGGCTTTACAAATCGATACCATGGCAGGACATCTGAACACTCCCCCCTTTACGGGAAACCTTGAACAACTGGGCAATGTGCTTTATCATGAATCACGCTACCAGCGGGCTATGAAAATTTACCACCAGGTATTCAGAAAACTGAACAACCTTGTTACCGATAACCGGAAGGACCGGGCCCGGCTGTTTTCATCCATTGGCGATACACACCATCAGATGGGGCAATACGACAGTGCCAGAATATACCTCCATCGGGCGAAAAACATTCACAGCCAGTTTGCCGATTCATCAGGAGCCTATATTATAGACGACCTCTCCATGCTGGCCAACACCTACCTGAGAACCGAATCGCTCGATTCAGCCGAGCTTTTCATCCATCAGGCACTCAGTAAAGGTATGAGGGTCTATGGCAAAAACTCAGGGGAACTTGAATATATACTCGCCCTGGCTTCACGAATCGCTAAAAAGCAGCAAAAATACGGGCAGGCCCTCTCCTATGCAAAGAAAGCCCTGACAATCAACACCAATCAGTTCGGCCCCAAACACATCTATACGGCTCAGCGCATGAATACAGTGGGGTTGGTATACCGGGACTTCGGAAAAATGAAACAGGCCGAACATTATTTCCGTAAAGCCCTCGAAATAAAAGAAAAATATTATCCCAACGAAAAAAAATCCATATCCATCGGACAATACAACCTGGCTGTTTCCCTGCTCAAACAGCATCAACACAAGGCAGCCATGAAGCTTTTAAAAAAAGTCAGGACCTTCGAAAAGCAAATCTATCCGGAGAATCATCCTTACCGCGCCTATACCCTTATCCAACTGGCAAGAGGTCATCTGGAGCTGGGCCATATGGAACGGGCATCACGCAATATGTATCGGGCATATGAAATAGTCCGTACCGGGTTGGACAGCATCCATTCCCTTAGGGGTACATGCCTGGAAGTGATGGCCGAATATTTTATCAAGGAGCAGAAGTGGGCGTTGGCCAGTCAATATGCCGCTGAAGGGATGACCATATATTCCGAACTTTACGGCAACAAACACTGGAAATACGCTTACACTTCTGCTCTCAAAACACTCGCAGAGGCGGGTGCCCGGGGCACAGACGGGACAGATTCCCCGGCTTATGCCTCTGCTTTTGATATGATCAGGGAAGATCCACATGCAGATCCCTACCTCCTGGGCCAACTCCGGAATCTTTCCACCTATTCCCCTTAACGAGGGCCCGCAATAAATCAAAACACTCACCCCCGCCACACTTGGTCTTCTCCGAAAAATCGAATTAATTAAAACATGAAAGTCACCCCGAGCGTGCCATATCCAAAGGTGCCCCGACCACCCTCGAAATAGGCGGCCAGGTTGTTGGAGAACTTGTAACGAAATCCGGCCACAGGCCCCAGATTGGTAGCAAACTCATCATCATAGTAGTCTTCATAAAAATCATCGCTGCTGCTGAACGACCTGCGCTCAAAGATCAGCATCAAAGAAATATAGAAATCCCATTTCTCCTGATCGATGTTGGCATCACTCAGCTCATTCAGCAAGGGAATATAATGATAAGAAGCCCTTGCACCGAAATTCAGGAAAGTCCACCGGTACCTATCGTCGTTCACGTTTTCATAACGGTAGCTGCTGTAGCCTATAAAGCCTCCGGCACTGATGTCATCTGCAACAAAAGTCTCATACGCGGCAGATAAGGGCAGAGTAAAACCTACCCGGCTACCATCGTAACCATAACCATAATAACCAAAGGAAAACCCGCCCTGTAGCAACTGACTGTAAGGCCGTTCATAGGTTTCCACTGTGTCGGCCTCCTGCGCCTGGAGATTGAATGACAAGAGGATCCAGACTAACGATGCGAATGGTAGTACGAAATGTTTAATCATAGTTTGTATATTTATATTATACTTGAAAGTTACTGTATATCAAAATAAAAGTCAATAGTTGATACCTCATAGATTGATCTGTCACATGTTTTCATTTACGAATCAAAAGTTTCATGGTCCAAATGGGTATCTTGAGGGTTTGTATCAACCAGGATTATATGATTCTTTGAACATTTGTTAGATGATGAGAGCCAGACATCTCTGTTAATGACCCGATGATATTACATTGGTAAACACGAAAAAAATCCCCAAACGGGTCATATTCCTTCTACTT
>JAGXLC010000331.1 GCA_018334875.1 Bacteroidales bacterium
AAGTAAGGTAATAACACCCTTGAAAATTTTTCATCCGTCCACTTGTCCCGTCTGAAAACGGGATTAATGGCTATTCCCATGATGTGATTTCCTTCCTTCCACATGCTTCTCCTTAAATCAATTATGCTTCAGTGGCAAGGTAAAATAAAAACGGGAATATTTTCCTTCTTCCGACTCAACCCCAATGGTTCCGTTATGAATTTCGACAGCCATTTTGCAAAAAGCCAGGCCCAGACCCGTACCGGTTAACTGTTGTGAATTTTGATTGTCCCCGAAATATCTGTCAAATATTTTGTTTTTATAAGCTTCTGAAATCCCGATACCATAATCGGTGACCGAGATCTCAACAAAACTGTTTTCCTGCTGGTTTATTTGATTTCCAAGGCTCAGGACAACAGGCTGGTTTTCTCTGGAATATTTGATGGCATTGGTCAACAAATTCACAAAAACACGTTTGATCAATTGCCTGTCGGCATGTACATATACATCATCCGGGATATCATTCTTTAATGTGAGTTCCTTTCTTTCAAGATAATACTGCATTTGTTCCACGGCACTGTTTATCAACCGATTCAGGTTGCATTCAGCCAGTTCCGGAGTGAGTGTATTTTCTTCATACTTGTTCACATCGAGCATATTCATAACCAAATTATTCATGGTGTGACCCGCAGATTGCACCAAAGGCTTTTCAGCCAGATTCACAACAATATTCAGCGGATTTTTTAAATCGTGTACCAACATATCGGTCATGTCCTGTTTAAGTTGGTTTGCCCTTTCCAATCTTTTATTGGTGGATTGGAGCACTTCATTTTGTTTCATGATCTCGGCCTGCTGTTCTTCAATTTTTTCCCTCTGAAGTTGCATGGTTTTGTTTTTGCGCACGATCTTCCCATACGCAAACGCTCCACCTGCCAGAAACAGCAAAAGTGCGCCCATTCCGGCCAAATAATATTTTTGCTGGGTTTCCTTTTGTTGAAGGCGCCTTTTTTGCATCTCAATCTGATGCTGTTTTTTTTCCGCCTCAAATCTTTGGTGATAAAAAGAAACCAAATCATTTCGTGTTTGATTGTACTGGTCAACTTTTGTATCGATATATATCTGAAGGTATTCCAGGGCATTTTTATAATCACCTTTTTCTTTGTATGCATCATGTAAACGCATGCTGGTATTTTCAATATGATCTCCGGCACCTTGTTTGCGCGCAAGTTTAAGTGCCTTCTTTCCCAATTCAATAGCCTTTTCATACTCCCCTTTTCTTTCGTAATGCAACATGATATTGGTCAGTACATTTGGAATATCATTCGGAGCATGCGTTTGATAAATCTTCCTGGCTTTCTGTAAATAATATAAACCTTTATCCGAACGCTTGTAGCTGTATATAGCACCAAGAATCTCATAATTGCTGCCCAGCAGGGAAGAATCCCCTATGGCTTTACTGAAATACAGAGAGCTATCGGCGTATTGCCGGGCCTTATTGTGATCGGACCGTTCATAACAGGTTGCTGCCAGCCGGTTGTAAGTTTCCGCTATTCCTTTTTCATTCTGTATATTCCGGAATGTTTTCAGGGCCTCATAAAGAAAGGATAACGATGCTTCCAATGAAGCAATGGAACGATTGATTTCGCCAAGCATTTTGAGGTATTTGCCCTCATAAATTTTATCCCGATTCCTGCGGGCTTCATTCCGCATTTTGCGGGCAAGCTTCAATGCTTCTGTTTTGCTGCCGGTATTCTTTAGCAGGTAGGTTTTCAGTAAATTGCTTTCATAATAAGTGGTTGTATCACTGTTTGCTTTAGCCTGCCTGATGGCCTTGTTAACAAAAATCAGTGCAGAGTCTTTACTCTCCGCGAAATGCTCCTCGGCCTTTTCTAACAGTTTTTTTCCTGAAGATTCCTGTGAAAACCCCCAGAGCGGCAAGAACAATTGTATAAGAATAGCGAATATAATACTTTTCATTTTGAATCATCTTTTAACTATACAGTAAACATCTGAGAGCTCTGCTTAAAAAAATCATGAAATGGTTTTAAACAATAAAATATGCTCACAGAATAGATTGACTCCTCCTTTATATTATGATTTTTTACGGGGAAATGAAACAGATGTTTCGGCAGGTGAATATTTGGAAATGAATCCATTTCATTTTTTTCTGCCAAAAAATGCACGAATATAAAATAAGGTAATAACACCCGTGAGAATCATTCATTCGTACATCTGTCCCGTCTGAAAGCGGAATTCGTTTCCCTTCTGGTATAGCCCCTAATTCCCTCCCGCCAACGCCCTTTGATTCTATCATTTTTCACATTCCCGATCATTTTATATTTTTATGCTGTCAAATCTATGGGAACTTATTTTGTTGTGATTTAATATAAACGGAGGATTGTTTATGGCGGAAAAGCAGAACAGCAAAAAGGAACACACCTATCACAGCAAGGCCATTGAAATGGCCCGTGAATACCTGAAAAGGCAACAAAACAAAGCCATTAGGGAACGGGAAAAACTTTACGGCCTGCAGATCGTTCCCAAAGCCACCTATTACAATGATGCAAAGGGGTACGTACCCGGTGAAAAGAACTGGAAACGGTTCGGGTTCGATCTGCATCCGCAGGTATCCCTTATTGCAGGAGGTCTTGTTTTGCTTTTTATAGCGCTGACTTTTATTTATAAAGAACAGGCCGTCAGTTTCTTTCAGGGCGTCCTGGATGGCATTGGCAACAATTTCGGCTGGTTGTATATTCTGGCGGCCAACTTTTTTGTTATTGTCATGATCCTCTTCGCAGCCAGCAAATACGGCAACATCAAAATCGGCGGACCCGATGCGATGCCGGAATTCAGCACGTTTAGCTGGTATGCCATGCTGATCAGCGCGGGAATGGGCATTGGCCTGATGTTCTGGAGCGTGGCAGAACCCATATTTCATTACTCCACACCCTCGCCCATGTTTGATGTGGCGGCAAATTCACCGTCCGCAGCCCAAGGTGCACTGGGTGTAACCTATTTCCACTGGGGATTGCATCCCTGGGGCATCTATGCCCTGGTGGGCCTTTCACTGGCATTCTTTGCCTATAACCGCGGACTGCCCCTTACCATCCGCTCCATTTTCTATCCCCTGCTTGGCGAAAAGATCTATGGCTTCTGGGGCAACCTCATTGACATCCTCTCGGTGCTGGCCACCCTTTTTGGACTGGCCACCTCACTCGGACTCGGCGTCAAGCAAGTAGCTTCAGGCCTCAACTACCTGTTCGGCTTTCCCGATGAAACGATTTATGCCGTGCTGCTTATCGGGATCATCACCTTTTTTGCCACCCTATCGGTGGTGGCCGGCCTGGACAATGGTGTTCGAAGGCTCAGCAGTGGCAACCTCTACATGGCGGGAATATTCATGCTTTTCCTGATCGTTGTAGGCCCAACCGTTTATATATTAAAAGCCTTTACCCAGAACCTCGGTTTTTACCTCCAGAATCTGCCCCAGCTCAGCTTTTGGGTGGAAACCTATGAAGGTGCCAAAGGCAGCGACTGGCAGAACCTGTGGACCATCTTCTACTGGGGCTGGTGGATATCCTGGTCTCCTTTCGTGGGCATGTTCATTGCCCGTGTATCGAAAGGACGAACGGTGCGGGAATTCATCGTGGGCGTGATGATCCTGCCGACCCTACTTTCCTTCCTGTGGATGTCCACACTGGGCGGCTCGGCCCTGCATCTGGAAAGTATGGGCATTGCCGATATTGCTACCACCGTTGAAGAAAATGTTTCTACCGCGCTTTTCGTGATGCTCGAAAATTTCCCGCTCACCCAGGTGACCTCATTTATAGGAGTCATTCTTGTGACCATCTTCTTTGTAACATCATCCGATTCAGGCTCGCTGGTGGTTGACCACCTCACCTCAGGAGGCAAACTCGATTCTCCGGTGCCCCAGCGGATCTTCTGGGCCGTTATGGAAGGATTGGTTGCGGCAGCATTGCTTCTGGGCGGCGGACTAACGGCACTGCAAAGCGCTTCCATCGCCACCGGCCTACCCTTTACCTTTATTCTGATCATCATGGTGTACAGTCTGTATCGCGGGCTGCAACAGGAGTATTACCATGCCGCCATCATCGAAAAGATCCGGCCCGACGTGCAGCAGTTTGAAGTACCGATGGAACAGGAAGAGGAACAAAAGGAGGAATCATCCAGAAGCCAGTGGTATAAACACTTTAAACGGAACAAAGGAAAAGGCGGACGATAACTAATCATAAAATCGATCATCTTTCCAGTTACTTGGATTATTAATGATAATAAATTTTCGTAGAATTAAGAGAGAATGAGGCAATGACCCCTATTACATGAACCTTATTACCTTATTAATCAAGTTTATCAGATAACAAAAAAATACAGGATTAATTGCCCTTTTTGAGGAAAGAGGTGGCGAGAAAGGGGCAGCTTAATTTCATCAATAAACAATCAAAAACATTGTTAAAGAAGAGATTGTAGTTTCAATTTATA
>JAGXLC010000332.1 GCA_018334875.1 Bacteroidales bacterium
AAGCAGGGCGCTTAATATACAGTAAAGAATTCCATTCTATTAGAATGTATTATGTTACCGAATGCCAGCCGGCAGACGTTATGTCAAAAAAGCCACGAATACACGAATAAAGTTTTCATTCGTGCATTCGTGGCATCCCAATTTAAATATTCATTCGTGCATTCGTGGCCATCATATTTTAGAAGAAGAGCCAACCCGATTCTTCCAACTGGAAACTGGTTTCTCCTATCCGGTGTTCATCGGCGAAAATGTCCACCTTATATTCGCCCGGAGTCAATTCACCCTTGCTGTCAAAATAAATACAAATATCCATTGATTCCCCTTCATAATCTATCGGTCTTCTGGCTGTATAAACCATCTGTTTTTCTTGAAATTCAAAGATATTGTCTTCGGAATTGGTCAGTATATAATCATCCGGTGGAGAGGCGATTCTCATATAAACATATCTTTCACCCTTCGGAGCCACCACATTCTCCTCTATGGTAAAACATACCTTGATTTTATCTATTTTGTTCACTTTGCTTTTTTCATTGCCTCTCTCGTTGATTGGGGAGGCCTGCAGATTTTCGGTTCTCAATATGCTTGCCTTCTGGACTTGATCCGAAAGGGTGTCTTTTGTTTTTTCCAGTTCTTGTTTGGTTTCCTCTACTTCTTGCATCTCTTCCCTGACTTTTCTGTTTTCTGCCATCAGTTTCTGGTTGGCACGATTCAGTGAATCGATCTGCCTTACATAGCTTTTTGCTATGCTCCGGAGGGTGTTGACTTCATCCTTCAGTTCCTTCATCCTTTTATAGTTGGTGGCTTTTGTAGTCTTTAATTCCGACATGAGATTATCTACCCGGTTTTGTTCAAAATCCAGCTTTTTATTAAGCGTGTCTGCGGAGGTTTTTAGCGAATCATAATCGCTCCTGATTTCTATAAGTTGTGATTGAAGCGAATCTTTTTCTGCCTGAAGTTCTGTTGTTATCTCCTGGGTGGTGATCTTTTGGTCGATATATAACCACGTCATCACCCCTGTCAGGATAATAAGGATGATCAATAATACAGAAAGACCTGAAGCCCAAAAGCCTTTTTTTGGTTTTTGTTCGTTTGGTTGATTGGTTTGATTGGTGTTTTCAGCCATCTTTTTTGTTTGTTAAAAATTTTGTGCAAAAATAGACTACAATTTATTCTTATAAAATTCCGCTTCAATGATTTTTTATGAAACGAAATGTAAATTGATCGTAGTATGATTTTAGAATAAACCCAATGATTTACAGAGTTTATGATTTTTTATAGCCCGGTGTTTTGTTTTTGGCTTCACCCGGCGGTGGGCTCAGTTTCATGGTCCGGTACAGTAAAACAACGCCAAGTATTATGAAAGGCAGGCTTAGCCATTGGCCCATATTTAAGGTCATACCTTGTTCAAACGGTACCTGTACTTCCTTGAGGAATTCAATGAAAAACCGGGCAGTAAAAATCAATATCATAAAGAGACTGAACAGAAGTCCGGGTCTGAACTTGCCTTTATTTTTAAAATACAATTGGTAAAGGACCAAAAAGATGATCAGATAAGCCAGGGCCTCGTATATCTGGGTAGGATGCTTGGGCAGAATTTCGTTATTTCTGAGGAAGATGAAACCCCACGGAAGATCCGTTTCTATACCATATATTTCGGAATTCATTAAGTTTCCCATTCTTATGAAAAATCCTGCCAGCGCCACCGCAATGGAAATTCTGTCAAGTATCCAGATGTAGGGTTTCTTTTCTTTTCTTACAAACAGATACAGGGCAATCAGTATTCCAATGGCAGCTCCATGGCTTGCCAGCCCCCCATGCCAGATGTATAGTATTTCATGGGGATTGCTTAAATAGTAATCGGGCTGATAAAAGAAAACGTGACCCAGGCGCGCTCCCAACACTGTTCCAATAACCATGTAAAGGGTGAGCCTGTCCAGTACCTCAATGGAAATGCCTTCGGTTTTAAAAATTCTCATGAAAATCAGATAACCGAATACAAACCCCGCTGCAAAGAGCAACCCGTAATAACGGATGGACAATTCCCCGAGTATGGGTACATTTTCAAGACTGATTAATTCGGGATCAACATCCCACCTTATAAAAAGCGATAACATATATTCTATCAGTTTTTAATGCAGCAAATGTAGGAAAAATAATTGGAATCTGTTGCAGATGTTTTTTAAAATATTAAATGGGGTCTTTAGCTTTTCTTCATATTCTTGTTATGTTTGTGGATCATAAAATGTTAAGATGAGAAGGAGAATCGGGGACATACTCGTCATTGCAATTGTTACAGGAATAGCAATTATTACGTTTTCCAGGTGCGCCAAACAGGTTACTCCCCAGGGGGGACCGAGGGATACCATACCGCCGGAGGTTGTGAAAAGCGAACCTCCGAATTATTCGGTCAATTTTGAAAGTGAGGAAGTGGAGATTGAATTCAATGAATTCATTCAGTTTAACGAGCTCCAGCAACAGTTCCTTAGCTCCCCGCCTTTTGAGGAGGATCCCGAAATTCAGTTGAAAGGAAAAGGTTTTCAGATTGAATTCATTGAACCCCTGAGGGATTCCACTACCTATACCTTGAATTTTGGCAACGCCATACAGGATTTCAGAGAAGGTAATCCCCTGCGGAATTTTAAATATGTTTTTTCTACCGGACCCGAACTTGACTCCATGGAGGTGCAGGGTCATGTAATCGGCGCGCTGGATTTAAAACCCAGGGAAAATATATTGGTCATGCTTTATGAGGATTTGAAGGATTCGGTTCCCTATAACCAAATTCCCGATTATGTGTCGAGGACCAATGAAGATGGCAGTTTCAACATTAGCAATATCAGGAACGATACCTTTAAAATATTTGCGCTGGGAGATGAGAACAGCAATTACCTGTATGATAATATCCAGGAAGCGATTGCTTTCCGGGATTCCTTTGTCACATTTAGTGAAGAGAAGATCGAACAACACGATACGATATACCATGAAGAATATGCCGATACACTGGAAGAATATGCCGATACCTTGGATGTGCCCGACAGCTTGCGGATCGATACCATCATTCACAGGGAATACTACGGCTATCCCTCACAGGATATTCCCCTTCGTTTGTTTAATGAGGAGGCAAAAGATCAGTATCTTAGAACTTCTCAGCGGGAAAGCCCCGGCAAGGTGGATTTTATTTTTAATAAACCCGTGGAAGATAGTATAGACGTTAAACTGTTAGACAGTATTGACCATGCCGATTGGTATTTACGGGAGACCTCCCTGCAACGGGATACGATAACCTACTGGCTAAAGGATTCTTCAATCTATAACAAAAGATACCTGGGATTTGAAGTAGGTTATCAGGGCACAGATTCCTTAAACAATGAAGTATGGATTACCGATACAATTGAAGCAGGTTATTTTTTTGAAGAAGGTGAACGGGAAGCTGTGGATACTGTAGAATTGTCATCCAATGTGGGCAATAGCTTTGATTTAAACCGGGATGTAAGGCTCCGTTTCCCTTACCCCATTCAGTCGGTGGATACAGGAAAAATAACGCTGCAACAAGAAGTTGATACGCTTTTCCAGGAAAAACAATTCAATTTTCGAAGAGATACTCAGAATTTGAATACAGCATGGCTTAGTGTCGATTGGGATGGAGAAACAAATTATAGACTTCAGGTATTGCCTCAGGCCATACAAAGCATTTACAATGCATATCACGACACGCTGGAAGTGAGTTTCAACACACAGACCGAAGATCACTATGGATCATTGATATTTGGAATTGAAGAGGCTGAATCGGATATCATACTGCAACTGCTTACCGCTTCCGGTGATTCTGAAAATGTGGTCAGAGAAAAATATGGACGGAAAGGGGAAAAAAGTACCATTCGTTTTGATTATCTGGATCCCGGCGATTATCGCCTTAGATTGATATACGATCGCAATGGTAACCAGGAATGGGATACCGGGAATTATTTGAAAAACATCCAGCCTGAAAAGGTGATCTATCATCCTGAAACATTCAATGTTCGTTCCAACTGGGAATATGAGCAGGATTGGGATGTGAATGAAACAGGAATCTTCATACGGGATATTAAGGAAGAGTAAGCCATATCCAAACAGAATCTGTTCTTCCATAAATATTGATGTGATGAAGTGTAAAAAAGGAAAACCTGCCGGAAAAATTGAATCCATCGGGAAAAAGTTTGGTAATGAACAACAAAAATTTTTCATTAAGTAAACAATGAAATCAAAGAACCCAATCCAAAAACTTGATTTCTCAATGGCATATGATGATTAATAAATCTATGTGAAATCCTATCTTTCCTATGTGCCTATGGTGCGCCACGAAGCGTGCGTAAATATAATAAACCTATGTGGATGAAAGCTCCATATCACCCAATTTGCCGTACAGGTGAAAGCAGTTGTGATAATAATGAAGGAAACAACATTATTAAAGCT
>JAGXLC010000333.1 GCA_018334875.1 Bacteroidales bacterium
AACAGCGAGGGTAAATCATAATAGCCCGCATCGAAATCAAATATTTCTGTATGATTCAATAATCCATTACTGAGTAAGGCCGGCAGGGTAAGTAATACACCGGCATTTTCAACATCTATGTTACTGTGTTTTCTTTTTTGTTAAGCATAGGATGAATAAAGCCCGGGGTGCTATAAGCCGCCCCGGGCTTTTTTAAACCTTATTTCCAATATATTAGATCTCAGTAGCAAAAGAATCCTGCAAAGATTCTAACCTTATTTTCTTATTCGTGCATTCGTGGCCATTTCATTCGGAATAAGGTTACAAATCAGATGGGAAAAGATGGTTTGGTGTAAAAAAATTTTGTTATCTTGCCACCTATAATAAAAACCCTCAATTTATGTATTTACGAAACCCCTATTCCCGTCGCAATTTCATTAAAACCATGGGTGCAGCAGGCGCTGGAGTCTCACTGCTTGGCATGAAAAACCCTTTATTTTTTCAAGGAAATACTAGCCAGCAGCAACACTGGAAAATCTTCATGTTTTCCAAGCATCTACAATTTCTCAGTTATGAGGAAACTGCAGAAACAATGAAAGAAGCAGGCCTGGCCGGTGCGGATCTTACCGTACGGCCGGGAGGCCATGTTCTTCCGGAGCATGTTACTACCGATCTTCCCAAAGCAGTCAATGCATTCGAAAAGAAAGGCCTGAAAGTAGGTATGATGACTTCGGGCATTACAGATGCTGATGACCGATATACCGACCCGGTACTTAAAACAGCGTCCGATGCAGGCATCCGTTACTACAGGCTGGGATATTACAGCTATATCGACAAATTGGGAATAAAGGAAAGCATTGACAGGCACAAACAAAAACTGGAAAAAGTGGCGGATCTGAACTCCAGATACAACATGCACGGAGGCTACCAGAACCATTCGGGAACCCGGATCGGCGGTCCGGTATGGGATGTTTGGATGCTGGTGAAAGATTTCGATCCCAGACTGATCGGCTGCCAGTATGATATCCGCCATGCCACCGTGGAAGGAGGTTTTTCCTGGCCACTCGGCCTTCAATTGTTGCAGGATCACGTACAAACCATCGTCATCAAAGACTTCAAATGGATGAAAACGAGTGATGGGTGGGATGATGTAAGCGTCCCCCTGGGTGAGGGAATGGTGAACTTCGACAAATACTTCAGTCTCCTGAAAGAGCTGAACATCCGGGCACCCATTACCTTACATTTTGAATATCCGCTTTATGAAGGGGAAAACCTGAGCAAAAAAGAAAAGAGGAAACAAGCTGTGGAAACTATAAGTAAAGATGTGAAAACGCTGAAAAATATGCTGGCGAAATTTGGACTTTTATAATAATATCTGTTTTTAAGTAAAAAAGACCTTTTTGGAAATCACAAGCAACAAAACTTGTCCGGCTCTTGACGGATCACAAATAACAAATACCTGCCCCGACGGCAGGCGGGGAATTCCAATACCCAATTTTTCAATGACCCAAACGCAGGGATGAAGGCTGTTAGGCTTGTATTTCCGATAGTTTATTTAATTGATTTGATTATCAGAAAAAAATAAATATTATGACAAAGCAACTCAACCGGAGAGATTTCATCAAAACCACAGGAGCAGCCTCATTAGGAATGCTATTGAGTGTTCCCGGATTTTCCACCACTAAAAAACAAAAGAACATGCCCGTCACCATCGAAAATGTAGATTCCGATTTTGAAAGAGAGCCTTTGATCCGTCCTTTTGGCTTCAAGGGAGGTTATATGACCGAAATCTGGCAGACCGTGGCGCAGATGCAAAGCGATGCCGGCCACAGTAAGATCGGTCTGTGCACCCAGAATGTATTGTGGTCGGATGCAAAGGTATTTGCCGGCCATTCGGAGAGCGGCGGCAATGCCTTGATGTATACTTTAACGGAACGTGCCCTGCAGATGATCAAAGGCATGAAGTTTGAAAATCCCATTCAACTGCAGGAGGAGATACTGGAGGAGGTTTATGCCTATGGTAAAAGCATCACCAAAGAGCCGGATCTGCGCAAGACCTTTGCGTTGAATGCACTGGTTGGCCTTGATAACGCAGCGTGGCTGCTTTATGCTGCAAAAAACGGAATTCGTAGTTTCGACGACATGATCCCCGAAGAATACAAACCGGCCCTGTCCCACAAACACGATAAGGTGGCCAGCATTCCGCTGATGGCCTATAGCATTCCGATCGAGGAAATAAAAGAGGCAGCGGATCAGGGATACTTTTTTATGAAGATCAAGATCGGACAGCCAGGAACACAAAAAGAGATGCTGGAAAAGGATAAGGAGCGGCTTACGGCCATACATAAGGCCATCGGTCATATGCGCACGCCTTATACCAAAGACGGGAAGCTTCCCTACTATTTTGATGCAAACGGCAGGTACGAAAGCAAGGAAACCTTAAAACGGCTGCTGGATCATGCCAAAAAGATCGGCGCTTTCGACCAGATAGCCGTTATTGAAGAACCGTTCCCGGAAGAGCTGGAAACGCATGTGGATGATCTGCCTGTGCGGATTGCCGCTGATGAGAGTCTGCACAGTGAGAAGGACGCGGCCCGACGCATCCAGATGGGATACCATGCATTTGCTTTAAAGGCCATCGCAAAAACTTTAAGCATGACCATGAAACAAGCTCAACTGGCCTATGAAAACAATGTACCGTGTTTTATGGCCGATCTTACAGTGAATCCCATACTGGTGGAATGGAATAAAGCTGTGGCGGCTCGCCTGAAATCATTCCCGGAAATGGGCGAACTGGGATTGCTGGAGACCAATGGACATCAGAATTACAAAAACTGGGATACGATGGTGAGCTACCATCCCTATCCCGATGCTTCCTGGCGCAAAACCAAGGAGGGGGTATTCAACCTGAACCAGGATTATTACCGGAAAAGTGGCGGTATATTTGATGAATCACAACATTATGAAGAGATGTTCAAAAATAAATAACCGGTTCAATAAATAATCTGAGCGGTCATCGGGCCAAATCGGGTGGAAGCCTTTTCTGAATCATGAAAAAGGTATCTTGGTTATTATTCTCCAAACATCAGAAAAGCAAAAATTTTGTTTATTTGCGTAATGGTTATAAACCTGCATTATTTAAAAACGAATCCCGCTGAGAAAGCGGGAAAGTTTTTAAATGCGGGATGGTTTGCGGGATGGATGCAGGCAACCCCGCATTAGAAAAACCAGGTTTTTGCGAAATTTATTGAAGCAAAAAGCCAGGTTTTTCAATAGCGTCAGAATTATTCAAGAATAATTCGGGTAAAAATTTTAGCAATCGGATGTAACAGATGATACCCCTCAGAGATACCATACCTTCTCAAAAATTTCCGGTCATTAACTGGCTGCTCATTATTGCAAATATTGTTGTTTTTATCCTCGAGGTAAGCCAGGAAAATACCAGGGCTTTCATTTTTGAATATGGGCTTGTCCCGGCTGAAACCCCTTTGGGAGGAGACAATACCCATACATTTTTCACCAATATGTTCCTGCATGGAGGGGCAGGCCATCTTATCGCCAATATGTGGATGCTTTATATTTTCGGGGATAATGTGGAAGACCGTATGGGAAGTTTCCGGTATCTTATTTTTTACATCCTTGCCGGACTGATTGCCAGTTTTACTCACTACATCCTTAATCTGAATTCCGGAATTCCTGCTGTAGGTGCTTCAGGTGCCATCTCCGGGGTTATGGCAGCTTATATGTTCTTATTCCCCAATAGCATGATCATCGCCTTTGTTCCTTTGCTTTTCCTTCCTGTTCTGATACCTGTTCCGGCCCTCATCTTCATCGGTATCTGGTTTCTGGGGCAGTTCCTCAGCGGAACTTCCAGCCTTTTACTGGGTGGAGCCGATGCAGGTATAGCTTTCTGGGCCCACATTGGTGGTTTTTTAGGAGGGCTGGCCATATACAGGACTTTTACAAAAAAGAAGGAGCAGGTGTACCGGATGCCTTTCAAATGATACAATTCTTTATTACTTTTATGCCCTTTAAAAAAAGAAGATGAGCCGCACCCATGCAACAAAGATATTGATGGTTCTTGTTATATTCTTGTCACAGCCTGCTGTGTGGGCACAGGAGTCAGCCGGAGAAAATACAGAAGATGCATCATGGGCTGTTTCCGCCGAATGGTGGAATTATCATTCCTTTAGCCAGCAAAAACCCGCTACACCGATAAAAGCCGGGTATCCGGTAATTGAATCCCAATCTTTTGCCCTAGGCATATCACATCGCATCAACAGACCTAAAGCCCTTCATAATGTTAAACTGACTGTAAGTCTTCCCTCTTCACTCGATTCGGATAACGGGAAAGACAGAAATCATTTGCTTCAAAGGAAGAGTCAAACCTATTTTCGTTCCGGACTGGATTACCATCTGATATTCCCTTTTTTTCAATGGAAGGGGCTCAGTGCAAACCATGGACTAACCCC
>JAGXLC010000334.1 GCA_018334875.1 Bacteroidales bacterium
ACGGGAGCG
This sequence comes from Bacteroidales bacterium, assembly GCA_018334875.1. Lineage (NCBI taxonomy): Bacteria > Pseudomonadati > Bacteroidota > Bacteroidia > Bacteroidales > Bacteroidales bacterium. The sequence goes on from JAGXLC010000334.1 coordinate 10, forward strand.
TTTATTGTCTCAGGGCTTCCGACGGGAAACTGGTATGGCGGTTTCATACAAAATTCAGGGATCAAAGAACCATAGTACGCGATCAGCTCGAATCGATATGGCCGGTACATGGAAGTGTTCTGATACAAGACGATGTCGTGTATTTTTCAGCCGGCAGATCTTCCTATCTGGATGGAGGGATTTTGCTTTATGGCCTTGATCCAGAAACTGGAGCGGTATTACATACAAAAAGCATTCAGAGTGATCACCCCGATTATAGCGAAACATTGCAGCAACGAAGCTCCGGGGATTATCCGGAAGAGGCTATAGATACCACAGTTACCCCGGACAATCAGAATGCCGTGGACTGGAAAACGCTGACCGCTCCCGACCGCAGCGATGCCTTTTCTATGAAGGGGGCACTAAGCGATGTGTTGGTTGGTGACGGCAGTTCCATTTATATGAAACATCTGCGGTTCGACAAAAATCTGAAAAAACAGCCTGATAAAGACACCCATCTCTTCTCTACTTCCCGGCTACTGGATGATTCTGAAGTCCATAGAACCCACTGGGTGCTTGGCATCGGAGAATTTAGCCGCCTGCAGGTTGCCTATCCCTGGATTGCTAACAGCCGCGGAGGAAGAGGAGGAACCCACCTGTCAGCTCCCTATGGATTAATGCTTTCTTTTACCCGGGACTCTGTATGGGGTATATGGAGAAGATACGGTGAAAACGGATATATGCTGTGGGCAGACAAGAAACAGCCCCTTTCTGAGTCCGTTAGATCTGCTCATGATTTCAAAAAGACCGACAATGACCCCACCGATCATTTATGGTCCGAGGTAATAGATTTACATCCCCGTTCTTTGGTCAAAAGCAGGAATAACTTGTTCATCGGGGGTACGCCCGGACTGGCTCAGACAAAAGATCCCTATAAGGCCTTTACAGGACAGGAAGGCGGTATCCTTTGGATTATGGATGCCTCCAGCGGCAAAAAACAGGCCGGATATAAGCTCGATGCACCTCCTGTTTGGGACGGCATGGCAGTGGCTTCCAACAGGCTTTTAGTTTCAATGGAAAACGGTACAATACAGTGTTTTAGAGAGTAAATTCTAAGCAGTTATAATGATTTAAGAGGGTATTTAACCAAATTATATACTTCTATGCTAAAGTTAAAGTATCTGGAATTCGGGCTTACGCCGCTTTCCTGCTTCACAGTAAAATGTAAAACTAAGGAGGGAAAGCCTCAGTATTTAGGTAAATCATTAATTTTATAGAACAATTTAACTGCAAAACTATAATAGATATGAGCCATTTTAACTATCATTTCAGATTGCATCATATAAATTCAACTTTTCTAATAAAGGTAAGTGCAGCAGCATTTATGACATTACACTCATGTAGTGGGGGTGATTCAGAAAAAAGGAAAAATAGGGAAAATCAACATCTCAACATCATCTTCATATTTTCCGATGATCTGTCGTACCGTGATTTGAGTTGCTATGGCCAAAGCAAATTTGCAACACCAAATCTGGACAGTCTGGCCATGAATGGTATCCGTTTCACACAGGCATATTCAGGATCCCCGGAGTGTGCCCCATCACGAGCTAGCCTGATGACCGGGATGCATATGGGACATTGCAGAATACGTGCAAATAGCTCTGTACGAGGACAAGACCACCTTCTAACAGAAGATGTCACAGTAGCAGAGTTATTGAAACAGGCAGGATATACCACAGGTTTTGTAGGCAAATGGGGCATCGGTTTGCCCGGCACTGAGGGCACTCCAGACAAGCAAGGTTTTGACCATTCATACGGATATTATGATCAGGGAAGAGCTCATACATTTTTCCCTCATTATTTGATGAAAAATGGAGATACCATTCCCATTCAGGAGAATTATGGTTTCAATATGAAGCGTGTATACCAATATAACCGTCGTTCTCCGGATAGTCTTGAAGACGTAAAAAATAATTACAATCAGCAGGGTCGTCTCATTCCTGATGGTGTACCGGATCCCGAAAAGGCAAAGTACTCGGAAAATCTCTTTCAAAACGACGCCCTCTCTTTTATTAAAGAAAATAAAAACAATCCGTTTTTTCTTTACTATGCCACCCAGATTCCTCATGGCCCTTGCATTATACCCGATCTTGGAAGGTACAGAAACAGGCCATGGAGCCAGAAACATAAGGAATGGGCTGCTATGATGGAAAAAATGGATAAGGGCGTTGGTCGAATGGTGGAGCTATTGGAAAATTTAAATATTCTCGATAACACGATTATATTTTTTGCCGGGGACAATGGCTACAGCATGTGGGGATACTTTGGAAGGCCTGCCTTTGAGGATGATCCTCTTTTTGAGAATAAAGGTCCGTGGCCGAAAGGAAAATTTACCTCTACCCATGAGGGTGGGGTTCGGGTACCATTCTTTGCTTACTGGAAGAGTAAAATTGAGCCTGGAGAGACGGATCATGTTTGTGCATTATATGATTTCATGGCCACTGCAGCCGACCTGGCCGGGGTCTCAGTTCCGGAAACAGATGGTATAAGTTTGGTTCCTACTTTATTAGGTGAGCCGGAAAATCAGAAAAAACATAACTATCTGTACTGGGAAAACGGAACGAGATCGCCACATACGCAAAGTGTTCGAATGGATCAATGGTGGGCTTATCGGAGTCATCCGTCCGAACCGGTAAAACTTTATAATCTCAGCCGGGATATTGCTTGTGAAAATAACGTAGCAAAAGAAAATCCTGATGTTGTGAAAGTTGTCAAACAAATCTTTCAGGAAGCTCATGTGGACAGTAAGTGGTATGTGAACCCCGGAGAAAGCAAAGAACAGATTGAGGCAAAAAGGAATAAAGCCCGGGAAATGGGCCAGATGCAAAGATCTGTGAGGCCCAACACGGCTTTCAAAGGAAGAGGTAAACCATCAGCTAAAACAAAAACATCCAATTAAAACATTTTGAAAGCAAAATTTTGCCAATGTTCTTTATTAAAATTGGTTTTTAAAAGAAATGCAGAATCAATATATTAAAAAATTGAAAATATGAAACGAAAACCATTACGAATCCTGATTTTTATTGTTCTCGTTGCCCTGGTGGTCGGGGGTATGTATTGGTATTACAGCCATTACCGCTTCACCCGGGAGGCACAGCAGATATTACAGGAAACCGAGGTAAAAGGCGGACTCATTGTGCATCTGGGTTTTGAAAACAGTAAGGTTACTGCTGCTTTTCATGCCGGTGACCGCTATCTTGTCCATGGAATTACTCCCGATAAAAGTAAAGCAGAAAAGGCCCGGGAGTATATGTATGAACAGGGGATCTATGGGAACGTTTCCGTTGAGCACCGTAACAAAGAAACGCTTCCTTATACCGACAACCTGGTGAATTTAATTGTAGCCGAAGATACCGGCAACATTTCAATGGATGAGATGATGCGGGTATTGGCCCCCGAAGGTGTTGCCTTTATAAGGCAGGAGAATGTGTGGACCAAACAGGTTAAGCCGAGGCCGGAAGAGATAGATGAATGGACCCATTACTTGCATGGCCCTGACAACAATGCCGTTGCCGACGATGCGGCAGTTGGCCCGCCAAAACATTTGCAATGGGAGGCCGGGCCCGAATTTTTGCGAAGTCATGAGCACCTGTCCAGTATCAGTGCAATGGTTTCTTCCGGGGGGTGAATATTTTCCATTATTGATAAAGGCCCCACCGCTTTTGCCGCTGCTCCAAGCAAATGGAGACTGGAAGCTAGAGACGCCTTTAATGGCGTACTTTTATGGGAGAAGACCATAGAACCCTGGGAAGACCATCTACGGGGCTTCAGAAGCGGACCTCCCGAGCTCCAACGAAGGCTTGTAGCCGATGGTAACCGGGTATATGTAACACTGGGATACAACGAACCCATTGTAGCTCTAAATGCTGCTACAGGTGCTATAGAAAAAAGGTACACCGGTACGGAAGGCCCTTTGGAAATTGTGCTTTATAACGACATCCTTTATCTGGTGGCAGGAGAAAGGCCTTCCCTTAAACCAAAAAAAGTATTCACCTGACAGTGTGAATGCATTTTCCGGTTATGATCTGTGGTATTTGCGTGGAACACCCCGGGCCCACAACAAACGGATCATGGCAGTAGAAGCAAGCTCCGGTGAAATGCTATGGGTCAAAGATGATTCCGTTACCGCGGAAATTATGCCTACTACAACGTGCCTGGGCAACGGACAGCTATTTTTTCAAAATCCTGATCATGTAGTATGCCTGGAGGCAAAAAGCGGGAACTCAATCTGGAAGAGCCAACGTCCCATAAAAAAGACACGGCTGGGATGGTCTACTCCAACCCTGGTATATCACAACGGAGTGGTGTATTCCGCAGACCGGGAATCGGAAAGGGAAAATGAGAAGGATACTGTCAGATGGATACCAAGCAGTCAGGGAGGTATCGCTCCGGAAGTCCG
>JAGXLC010000335.1 GCA_018334875.1 Bacteroidales bacterium
GGATAATATTGGGGTTTTCAGAAGCATCACTGGTTTTTTCACTTTCTTCCTTACAACCTGTAAAAAGGGCTGTTAATCCGGCTATGGACAGACCTAAAATTTTTTGAGTATTGAATTGCATTTTAAATTAAATTTTTCGTTTTGCATGAACCTGAAAGCTTGATATTATTTTCCTGACACCCGGTAAATACGGCGGCTTTTATGAAAACCGAACCCAAAACCCAAAAAAGGAAAAGGTTGAGCCGCCGTATTTTTGCCGGGCTGCCTATGAAACACTTTATCTTCCACACTCAAAACAAATTTTTATCCACTTTAACAACAATCAAGGATTTATCTCACCTTTCAGACACTGAAGCGACCCATCGGTTGTGGAAATCAGTATCCTCCCCTCTGAAGCTATCATGCCATCAAACACTGGGGGTCGGGAAAGGGAATATTTTCCTGTTGGTTTCCCGCTTTGGGCATCATAAGACCAAAGCCTGCCTCCTTTCCTTCCTTCAAAAGCCGCCATCGGGTCTTCCGGATCAATTACATCGGGCGGGCCAGCCATAAACAGCCGCTCGCCGGCAAGCACCATCCCCTTAACTCTTACGGGAACCCAGTCGAACCATTCCGGGGCCTGCGAGCGGGAAAATCCCATGCCCTTGTCACGGCCCCAGTTTTCCTGTGTAAGGAGCGGCTCGTTGTCATTGTCATCGGCAAAGAGCAGATAATTTGTGTTTCCGGGTGTAAGTTCGGGACTTAAAACCACCCGTTCATTATAGGCGTTTACACCGTAAGTTTTTTCAGGTCCCATAACAAGCAACTGACCGGTTTTAGAAGCAACATTACCCATGTAATACCCTGGCCAGGTATCCGAATACATCCAGTAAATGCGATTAAAATAGGAATCATCAAGAAATCCGCCGGTAGCAAACAGATGTTTTCCAACTTCTCTGGCCCCCATATGACCCCGGCGATACCATCTTTGGGCAAATTTAGGATATTGCCCTATGGTTTCCTTGTGGATAAAATCATACCCGGGATTTTTAGAAACAGGGTCTCCCTGAACAATGGGCCCATAGGCATCAGGAGATCCCCTGTCGGTTTCGTAGCTTTCCGGGCCTTTCCTGTAAGGGGGATCAAGCTTTTCCAGTTCGGGGGTAAATTTCATTTGTCCCAGGTAAATGTATCCGCCTTCACTGACCAGTATGTCCGAGCGGGCCCCTTCAATATGAAAGGCAGGCAGAAAAGGCTCGTCTTCAGCATCCTTTCGGGTGCGCATCCAGGTGTCGAGCCGGGTGCTGTGGAGCATTTCGCCCGTAGCCGGATCCAGACTGTACAGAAAAATGCCCCCGTCCAGAAAACTGTTTCTTCCGGCAGTTACATAAACTTTACCTTTGTGTAATAATGGACTGCCATGGACCCGCCAGGGGGATTCAATGCGATTTTTGTGCATCATCATACGAGGAGAAGGAGCAGCCCTAAAACGCCAGACCAGCTTGCCGTCACCTGAGCGCAGGCAATACACCCAGCCATCGGCAGAGCCAAAAATCACTTTTCCTTCATACAAAGTGGGTGGAGAATCAACCCGTCCGCCCACAGAACGGCGCCACAGAACCTCACCTTTGTGGATATCCATTGCATAAACCGTATTCCGTTCTTTGGCAGATACATAAGCTTTTCCCCCGGAAGCAACAGGTGGGGTCAGGTTTTCCCCGATCTTCACCTGCCATTCCCTGGTGAGTTTTCCTTCTACCTTTGTTTCGGTAGCTCCACTCCTCCGGTTATCGTGTCGGTACATGGGCCAGGATAAGGATTTGTCTTCACCGGCTTCCCCTGTTGCTTTCTGCCAGGCCGGGCCTTGTACCAAACGATCTGCGGTATCCCTGTAACCCGCCACTTCGTTTTCTATCTCCCCGGAAGATGCGGTAGAATAAGCATTAAGCCCTTTTCTCATGGCACCGGCATAGCAAAAACAGGGATGCGGAGGTACATATACCAGGCCGTTGGAAGGCATAACGCCGTAGCGGCACGGACCTCTGGTCCAGTCATTTTGTACATGCGGCTGATCGTCGAGGCTCACAAATTCCAGCCCGCGGTATTGGGGAAGAATATAGTTGCCGGTGGCCTTAGCCCCGTAGCATCTGAGGTGATGGCCCTCGCTGAAGATGCTGTCCGGTTTAAAAGATTTTATCTTTTTACCGCTGCTGAGGGAATATCCGGCTATTTCCCCTGTATTGCTGTGCCAGACCAGACTGTCTATAACAAACACATCGCTGGCCCGCAGCGGGCTATCTTTGAGCGGCGCCCGGTTTTCCCATATCACTTTTCCTGTACTGAGATCTCGCATTTCCGTAACATCGTTGTGTTTTATAAGTACGGTGCGGTCCTTGATAATGACTGTCGGTCCTGCGCTCCAGGAATAATCCTCCAGATGCTCTGATTCTGTTTTCCACTGTTGCGCTCCCTCTTCCGCTGAAAGGCAGACAAGGCGATGATCCGCGCTATAAACTACATTGCCGTTGGAGACGGCAAGAGAATTGGAATTGTAATTTTCTGTCTTTTGCTCCCATATAATTTCCCCGGCATTTGGGTCGGCAGCGATGATCCTGGGTGTCCCCTCTTTTGGTTTCGGATCAATACGGGCATATAAAATTCCATTGGAATAGAGAAGCTCTTCAGTACCTTCGGTCCCCTTTAGTGTTTTAATGGTTTGACCGGTGGCCGGGTCCAGCATTTCCACGGACCCGTGGTAGTCAATGGTGGTGAACAGAAGATCATCCCCGGCCACGAGGGTTCTTTGCATCTTACTCGGGACTCCCCTCAGACTGGTGACATAACTACTGTCTCCCGGCTTATTCCAGTTTTTCAGCGAGCGTTTCCAGAGCCGCACCCCGCTGTAGGCATCACGGCCATACAAGGTCCAGTTTTGCGGTACTTCATCTCCGGTAACGCCGGTAAGCCCGTCATCAAATACATAAAAAACACGTTTGCCGTCAGATACCATTACCGGAAAACTGGAGATAAATTCATGGCTACGACACCACATAGGGTCTGATTTCCACCGTAGACGTCGCGGAGGACCAACTGCCGAATCGTTGGCCACCGGATTGTTGGAAGGCCCGTGCAGATAGTGGCTCCATTTATCGATGCTGTCGGGCCGGGGTTTGACCCATTGGGTCCACTCCCCGTTTTGGTTGACATAGGCCGATCCTTCCGGAGAGAGCACCCGCATCATTTCCTCCCGGGATACTTCATCCGTATCTTCAACCACAAGCAGATTGACCAGGTTATCGGAATAGGGAAGTGTTTTGCTGCGCCATTGCTGAACAGTCACTTCTCCATACAAGTCCTTTTTGCGAAGGTATTCCCTGGCACTACTGATCTTTTCCATGTCCCGTGAAAGTCCGTGGACAATATAACGGTCATTGGCATGGAATGCGGAGGTGAGTTTTCCATCGTCAAACCCAACATGGGCGATCAGTCCGCCCTTAATACCTGTTTCTTCCAGAATGTGTGCAGCTTTATGGGTATAAGAATAAGTTGTATATAAAAAATATCCTGCGGCTGCTAAAGCCAATACAATAGCACCGATCCATACAATACGCCGGCGTGGTTTCATAGGCTCAAAAGTTTAAAACTATTATAATGTATTAACGATAATCTCTGCCATTAAGGCTTTTTATAACAGACTTCTGCCATTTTTCCAGTTGAGTCCTCATAGATTCAACCTTAGAAGTGTTTTCATCCGATAGATCATTTTGCTCCATAGTGTCTTCCTCAAGGTTGTACAGTTCTGTTCTCACATTTCCTGAATCATCCTCTATCCGGTGAAACTTAAACGGCCAGTCAAGCCAGGCAGCATGACCACGAAAATCATCTTCGGGATAACGAGTGGTTATGTCAGCGGCATCTAAATGCAATCTGGATGAATCAACGGACTCACCGGCTTTTTGCTTTCTCCATAGCTCTCTCATTTTTTTACTTGAAGAAACCAGTCTTCCTCCCTCAGGGAATTGCCAGAAACCAACAGGCTGATCTCTTTCTTCCATTTCACCCTCAATTAAAGGAACAAGGCTTATTCCATCCAGAACAGGCTGCTCCTCCATTTCCAGATTAGTAATTTCAAGCAGAGTAGGATAAATATCTGAGGTCACCGCAGGCACATTTGTTTCCCTATGTTTTTGAATGCGGGCCGGCCATTCTATAATAGAGGGAACACGCAATCCTCCCTCATATATTTGCCCTTTGCTTCCGCGTCCTCCGGTGGATTTCTCCCATCCCATATCCAATCCTCCATTGTCACTCAAATACCAGAGAACAGTATTATCTTCAATATTCATTGCTCTCAATTTTTCTCTGAGTTTCCCAACAGCACGGTCAATCCCGGTAATTTCCCCATAAAAATTCTGTAATTCCTCATCCAAATCCGGATAAAGTGCTTTGTCTCTTTCTA
>JAGXLC010000336.1 GCA_018334875.1 Bacteroidales bacterium
CAATCTGGATGAATATATCATGTTCGGTGGTGTTTTCGATCATTTTGATAATTGGCGGACCCTTACTCCGGTTCGGTTGTTTACCATCGTTGAGGGTCAACTCATGCACCGGCTGAATCCCTAATTTGGACAACCCAAAACGGAAACACATCAAATTCCTTGAAAGCATCCTGTTTGGTTTTGGCTTGTCCAAATTAGCAAGCAAAATTTATGAGGCATAATTATATAAAGGTCATGATCTTTTTCAATTATTTTTATCTTTGAAAATTGCCTCATAAATTTTGCCACAGTACCTTACCGGGCAAGTTTTGCCAAAAAAAGCAAGAATTTGACCGGTAAGGTGCTAACTGGCAGCTTTTTTGAACACTTCTATGATCTTAACTCCATTGCATGACGTCCACATGCAATCCCGTTTCTTACCTATAAACCGATTCCTTTGATTTTTTTATTTTTAACGAAGTATTATGAATAATAAAATTTATTACTTTAGATGCCTCAAAATAAAGAATATTTGTGATTAATTAGTTGACGGCCAGGTGCTAAAGTTCGGGAGGTTATGTTGACATTCGATATTATCGTTGTCTTTATCGTTTTGCTTTTTATTTTGATTTCTTTATACAAAGAAATACTTGGTGCTACCTTTACCTTCGTCATCGCTGTTACGGTACTTGGTTTTTTTGGTATTCTGACCCCAAAGGAAATTCTCAGCGGTTTTGCCAACGAGCAGATTTTCGTGATTATACTGTTGCTCCTGATCGGAGATGTGATCAGGCGAACCGGTTTTCTGGAAAGCATTTTTGACAGGATATTCCACTCCATTCGAAGTATAAGGGGTTTCCGGGCGCGGATGATGTTGCTTATTGCAGGTTTTTCTGCATTTCTGAATAATACCCCTCTTGTAGCCATTATGATGCCTTACGTAAATAACTGGAGCAAGAGGCATAGTATATCTCCTTCCAAATTATTGATGCCTCTCTCATTTGCAGCAATTTTAGGCGGTTGTGCAACACTCATCGGTACTTCCACCAACCTTATTGTTAGCGGTATGGCTGCCGATCAGGATATTGTTCCTGAAATCGGAGCCCTGAATATCTTTGATTTTACCTACGTAGGGGTCCCTATGATTCTTTTTGGCTTTATATACCTGTACTTTTTCAGCGACCGGTTTCTTCCTTCCAAATCGGATGCCATGGCCGACTTTTCTCAAAATTCAAGGGAATACCTGGTGGAAGCCCAGATAAGAAAAAATTCATCAATGGTAGGTAAAACAATTGAAGAGGCAGGTCTGAGAAACCTCAAGGGATTGTTTTTGGTTGAAATTATAAGGGGTTCATACAGGTTCAGGGCTGTCTCTCCCGACGTGCTTCTCCAGCAGAACGATATACTTATTTTTGCCGGCGATACGCATACCATTGCCGATATGGTTAATTCCAGGAACGGATTGACACTGCCTTCTGTAGGCATGATGTATAAGAAGAAGAAAACGGAGGTTGTGGAGATCGTGATATCTCAAAATTCTTCACTTATAGGTAAAACTGTTAAAGAGGTGCGCTTCCGGGCCCGTTATGATGCTGCAGTTATTGCGGTCCACCGGAACGGAGAGAAGATAAGCGGCAAAATTGGCGAGATAGTCCTTAAACCGGGTGATGTCCTGTTGCTCTTTACCGGCGAGGATTTCTTTAACCGTACCGTTCATACGCGGGATTTTTATTTTATTTCGAAAGTCCGCGATTTTAAAAAAGTTGAAGGGTATAAGATAGCCACTGTTTTTGGCGGGCTTTTAATAGCGATCACCCTTTCTGCCTTTCATGTGATATCACTGTTTATGGGGCTTCTGGTTCTTCTTATTGTGGCTTTTGCTTTGGGACTGGCTAACCCCAAAGAGCTTCCCAAGGCCATAGATTACGATCTGGCCCTGATCATTGTGCTTTCATTGGCTTTGGGCGTAGCCATGCGTAAAACAGGAGCTGCCGACCTGCTTGCCGATATGATCATTTCAGGTTTTATGCCCTTTGGGAAGATAGGACTGCTGACCGGTATATATCTGATCACTGCTTTTCTGGGAGCTTATATCGGGAATAAGGCGGCGGTGGCATTGGTATTCCCAATATCCCTGACGATGGCCGCCAATCTTGGCCTCCAGCCTATGCCATTTATTTTGATTGTATCATTTGCGGCCGCAGCCAATTTCCTGACCCCTATCGGGTACCAGACCAACCTTATGGTATATGGCCCCGGGGGGTATTCCTTCAATGATTTTTTCAAACTGGGCTTCCCTTTAACAGTGATCTATATGATTGTTACCATTACAGTATTGAGTTTAAGGTATTTTGTATAATAAGAATAAAACAAGATGGAAAACAAAGAACTAAAGGCATTGTTGACTACTGCTACACGTGCTGCTCTTGAAGCAGGAAAAAAAGTTAATGAGGTTTACCACGAGAAGGACTTTGAGGTAGAATCTAAGGCCGATGAATCTCCTCTAACCCTGGCGGACAGGAAAGCCCATGAGATCATTACAGGTTATTTGAACCAAACGGAATATCCGGTATTGAGTGAAGAAGGTAAGGATATTCCCTATGAAGAGCGAAGCAAATGGAATCATTTCTGGCTTGTGGATCCACTTGACGGCACGAAGGAATTTATAAAGAAAAACGGTGAGTTTACGGTGAACATTGCTTTGGTTAGAAAGGGCGAACCCATCCTGGGCGTTGTTTTTGCACCTTATGTAAATGAGCTCTATTTTGGGACCGAAACGTTCGGAGCTTATAAAGTGGAAGGCGAGAAAGGAGAACCCATGGCATGTGAAGATATTGACGAGCTGATGAAAAAGGGACAAATTCTTCCCCTTTCCGAAAAACGGGATAAGCTGGTGGTGGTGGCCAGCCGTTCGCACCTGAATGATGAAACCCAGGCCTATGTTGATGAACTTAAGAAGATCCATGGTGATGCTGAATTTGTATCAAAGGGCAGCTCATTGAAAATCTGCATGGTAGCTGAAGGAAAAGCGGATGTCTATCCGCGTTTCGGTCCGACCATGGAATGGGATACCGCCGCAGGTCATGCTGTTGCTTTAGCTGCAGGATTCCCGGTGACACAAAAAGACGGAACACCCCTGCTTTATAATAAAAAAGAGCTTCTGAATCCTTATTTTATAGTCAAATCCCCGAAATTGTAGTGGAGATAACTTTGTAACATGAGATGGTGGATAAAAACCGGGATTATATACTGGGGCACCTTTCAGCCTTATCGGCCTATGTGATTTGGGGGGTACTCCCCATTTACTGGAAACAGCTTGATCATGTTCCTGCACCGGAAATTCTGGCCCACAGAATATTCTGGGGTTTTGTGTTTTTGCTGCTGTTTAATGTTTTATCCAATCGCAAAGCGTATTTTAATCTTTTAAGAGACAAGAAGAAAAGAAGGACAATATACCTGACCTCTGGCTTGATTGCCGTCAACTGGCTGATATTCATTTTCGCAGTAACCAGCGGCCATATTGTGGATGCAAGTCTTGGATATTTTGTCAATCCTCTGGTAAGTGTGTTTTTGGGTTTACTGTTTTTAAAAGAAAAACTCAATCCACTAAAAACAGTCGCGATTCTTTTTGCCGCCACAGGTATGTTTTATCTTGCCTATAAATATGGTGAATTTCCATGGATTTCTGTAGGTTTGGCTCTTTCCTTTGGCTTTTACGGATTGGCCAAAAAATCTTTCGGTCTGAATCCCCTGAACAGTATTATGACGGAAACCATGTTTTTGTCTTTTTTGGCTGTTGCTTACATTGTATATAAAGGCATCCGGGACACAGGACATTTTGCGGTATTTGAACCGACAACTGATCTTTTTTTTATTTTGGGCGGATTTGTCACCGTGTTGCCGCTGTATCTTTTTGCCAACGGTGCTTCAAAGATCCCTCTGGCTAGTGTGGGATTCTTACAGTATTTTGCGCCCACGCTTATGTTGATCATTGGTGTATTTAAATATGGTGAAGCCCTTACACAAACCTATCTGATCAGCTTTCTCTTCATCTGGACTGGCCTGGCTATCTATACGGTGAATCTGGTAAAATCAGGCTATCGGGGCTATAAAAGAAAATAAAAAATTCTGCCTCCATTCTATTATCTGTAATATAAACTATGGTTAAAAATTCTTTGCTTTAGCGGGACAGACCGGCTCTTTACTCTCGTTTCGGCCCGAATGAACCAAAAGAAAGAATAAAACCGAATGATAAAGAATGACCATGAACTCTCAATAACCATCAATGACAATCAATGACGATCAATGACGATCAATGACGATCAATGACGATCAATGACGATCAATGACAATCAATGACAATCAATGAACACTGAATGACTATTTTATTTTTCTCCTGGCTGTTGCTTTAATGACTAAAATGGATAACATATACTTGTCGCAAGCCACTG
>JAGXLC010000337.1 GCA_018334875.1 Bacteroidales bacterium
ATTTGAAAGAGTCTTGTCTAGAATGTTCGCTGGCAAGGCTTGCGAGTTTTGAATGCCAGGAGTTTACTTGATGTAATCGACTGGCATGAAAAACGAGCGTAACGCAGCCAGCGGATATTATAGACAGACTCTAATTGTAAAAACATAAAATATAATGGAGGTTACTATGCCAGGATTAAACAGAACAGGCCCCCTGGGCGAAGGCCCTATGACAGGCAGGCAGCAAGGCAGATGCAATCCGAACCGGAAAAATAGTGTTCCCGAAGCACCTGAACGACCCCTTACCGGAAGAGGTATGGCATTGGGAAAAGGCAGAAAAAGGGGGAGAAATAAAGGAAAAGGATCGGCATGGGGAAAGAACAGAAGATTTGGAAAATAGTGACAGAAGATGAACTAAGAAAGTAGAATGAGTTTAGTCTAAAAATGCGCTTAGCGGTTATTTTTAGCTAATTGGTTGAAAATTATCTGTTGAATTTCAGAGATCTATTAGAGCCGCTTAGCGCCTTATCAGCCAATATTTAGCTTTTTATACCGAACTCTAGAATCAAAATTTAAAACAACTATGAAAATTCTATTCACAGCCAAAGGAACCGATTGGAATGCAAATCCGGACAACCGTTTCGGCCGGGGAAAATATTTTGTTGTTTATGATGAAGAGCAAGATCATCTCACTGCACATTCCAACGAGGAAAATATGAATGCCGGACATGGGGCAGGCATACAAGCTGCTCAAAAGGCCATTAATCTGGGCGTTGATGTTATCATCTCCGCAGAGTTGGGCCCGAAAGCCAGACAAACCATTGGCCAAAGTCATTGCAAATTGTACACAATTGATGATTCATCGACCATCCAGCAGCTTTACGAGCAATACAAGAAGGGTCATCTCAAAGAACAATAATGTAATTGTCACAATTCGATGACCAACAATATGCCAGACAGCATGTTATTGCTTCCAGGATAAAACAGGTTGTCCACATACGATTGGTTTAATATCATGGTAGCTGATGATAAGCGGTATGCAGGTATGTTCATCAGCATTATGCTTGTCGCAGCTTGAGCTGTATAGTGATGGCATAAATCCTGCTGATATAAGTGGAAGGGTTTATGAATGCGGATAGATCACAAGATGGATGCCTGTCCGCCTGCAAGCTTCGGTTGGTTCCGCTAAAGCTTAAACGACAGCGTGCGGGCAGGCAACTCCCCCATCTGCAGTCTTATAAATCAGGTTCACCCTCGATATAACCCAAGGACCTGAGAAATTCATCCGCACTCAAAACGGTTTGCCAGTAGTTGTATCTGCTGCCGTAGTTGAAAAATCCATGTCCTTCTCCTTCATAAAGCAACAGTTCACATCTACTTCCCACTTTCTCCATTACCGTCTGGTAATACCTTGCGGTTTCAACAGGAATCAGGTCATCCTCTGTGCCGAGGAAAAATACGGTAGGCGGAGCACCTTTTCTGATGTTATGCAATGGTGAGAAATATTTGTACTGTTCTCCCACCCTCTCATAGCCATAACCTCCTGGGCCGTTATCAACGACAGGATTAAAAAGCACCAGGGCATTGGGCTTGCAGCTTACGGACAGGTCATCTACAGAATCATTGAATCCGTCAACCAGGGCTGTGGCAGCAGCCAGGTGACCTCCGGCAGAGCCACCGGATGCAACAATGCTGTCGGGTTTGACATGAAATTTTTCAGCATGCTTTCTTATATAGCGCACGGCTGACTTTGCATCTTTTAATGATTCAAAGGGAGTTGTTCCATGCCTCGAACTTACCCTGTAATCGGCCAGGAAGCAAACCATACCCCTTCCGGCAAAATATTTTGCATGTGGAACAAATTGTTCGGTGGTTCCACCCTTCCAGCCGCCCCCAAAAAAGAAGACCATGGCGGGATGGGGCCCACCCGACTGGTAATTTGCCGGATAATAGATCTCCAGGGATAGCGAGATGGTATCGACCTGTTTGTAAATAACCTGTTCATGGGGCTGAGACAATCCCGTACCGGCCATAAAAATTATCATAACAAAAGGAAGCATGTATTTTTTCATATTAATGCAGTTTAGATGGTAAATCGATCGTAAATATAGTCTTTCAATATATTTCTTGTGTTTTTTAGTGAATATTTGTCAGTTCTCGTGGTTGAATTTAACCCTAATTTGGACAAGCCAAAACCAAACAGGATGCTTTCAAGGAATTTAATGTGTTTCCGTTTTAGCTTGTCCAAATTAGCAAGCAAAACAGTCTGAACTTTCTTTTGCATCTCATAAATATGGATGGGCTTGGCAATATAACTATCAGCTCCCGAATTCCTGACCATTTTTGCAATATCATCTGTTATAACGGAAGCCTGGATGATAATGGGTATTAAAGGATACAACTTATTGATCTTTTGGATTAGCTGCCAACGGGTGCATTCCCAATTTTTTCCAAAAGAGAAAATATATTCCATTCCTACGGAATTCCGTGAACCAGAACATCACTTATATCCCGACCGGCAGCTGCCGGTCGGGTACCTAAATTCACATAAAACCGAAATCCGGCGACTGCCGGATGAAATAAAAGAGGGTGCTTGGAAAAAATCGGGAATGCACCCGCTGCCAACCGTCCATATCCTTTAAATGTATCTCCGTAAAGATAAGTTCGATCTTATATTCATGACAAAAATAAACATTTTATCAGATCATCATCTTGCGAAAGGCGTAATTTCTTTTTTAGGCTTACCCGCTTCTTTTGAACGCCAGTGGGTTGACATTGAAATATTTGGCAACATCTTCGGTACAAAAATTTATTCGAATCAGACAGCAAATGGAAAATAAATTTTTGCTTAAAGAAAAATCCATGTTGGATATTCTTCTTGGCAGACTGATTCCTGTTTTTTAATAATTTATTGAACTACTTTACTTTAAGTGCTTCTAATTTCATTTTATGGTTTGGTGTTTTTTATCCTTCCTAATTTAAGACGCAATGAGAAATTACTTATGTAAACAATAAAAGAATTACTCCAGCAGAAAGCCAATCCATCAAAATCCACATAACATCCACTTATGATATTTACTGAAGCTGTGGGTTTTTTAATTATATTAGCACTTTAAATTCGTAACATTGACAACCAGCTCGGAGTAGAATGCAATTGTAGAATCAGGGTTTATTGAGCACTCTAAATATAGCGCTAATGAAAGAAAAGAAATTTTCCAAAGTCGCCATCAGAGAAACCAATGAAACCAAAAAGGTTCGTATTGGTTCGGATTTGAAACCAGAAGTAAGCGAGGAACTGATAGAAAAGTGGCAGTCATTGTTAGACGTTACAGCCAGAATCATTGATGTTCCCGCTGCCTCGATTATGAAATTGCATGAAGATTATATCGAGGTGTTTTTAAATAGCCAAATTGTCGAGAATCCTTTATATGCAGGTCAAAAGATAGAGCTGATTTATGGGGTTTATTGTGAAACCACAATTGGTAAACAACAAAAATTATTGGTTCCTGATGCAACCAAAAGTGAAATTTGGAAGCACCACAAACATGCTATAGATTTAAATCTGATCTCCTATTTGGGCTTTCCCGTTAATTATCCCGACGGGGAAGTTTTTGGTACTCTATGTGTGCATGATAACAAAGAGAACCACTACAATGAACTCCATAAGGATTTAATGGACAAAATGAGACAACATATAGAGACCGATCTGGAGCTTCTCATTTCAAATCACCAGTTGGAGCAGTCCAATGAAATGAAATCAAAGTTTTTATCGCTTATTTCTCATGATGTTCGGGGTGCTGTGTCGTCCTTGGATGGATTTATAGAGCTGTTGATATCCAGATTTCATAGCTACGAACGCAATGAATTGCAAAATAAGCTGAAAACCATAAGAGTAACTACCAATTCGCTTAACCAGACCCTTCAAAATCTGTTGACCTGGTCAAAACAGGATTTCGTTCAATTACAGCCGTATAAGAAACAGGTGGATCTGATCGCCGTTCTAACCAAAATTTTGGATTTTCTGAAGCCAAGGATTGAATATAAAGCGTTGGAAGTGAACACGGATTATCCCTCTGAGGGGGTTTTTGTTCATGCCGACCCCAATATGCTGGAGACAGCACTGCGAAACATTATTTCCAATGCCGTGAAGTTTACCGAAAATGAAGGGAAAATATTTATTAGGGTTTTTGAGACAGAGCAGGGAGTTGAAATTGAAATTGAGGATACGGGAATGGGCATGGATGAAAAGACAGCCAATAAGTTATTTACCTATAACTATTCTGAGGGGACTGATGATAAAGGACAAGAAAGTTCGGGTATAGGACTGTTGTTAAGTAAAGAGTTCCTCGATAAAAACGATGCCACGGTAAAAGTTTCAAGTAAATTAGGAGAAGGTAGCAGATTTACTGTAACCATTTAA
>JAGXLC010000338.1 GCA_018334875.1 Bacteroidales bacterium
GGCCTCTGCCAGTTTTCGGCTTGATTTTGCCACGCTGATCTTATCAATCAGTTCTTTGGATTCTGTATCAAAGAAAAATACAACGCCGGTTTCGTTGTAAGATTTCATTTTTTCATACAGGCCATATTCCTTAAGCTTTTCTTTGGATTTGGCTTTTGTTTCTTCATCGGTAAGATCATTGCCAATGAACTTAACAGCGCCGTCCTCATTGCTGCCTTTAAGCGCCTCCATGGCCCTTCCGCCGTTTTTCTCGCAAACCGGGCACCAGTCGGCTTTGTTGATTACTGCAATTACTTCGTGTTGTGACTGAGCCATCACTGACATCGAGAATATGAACATCAGTATGAAGCTTGTAATAATAGATTTTGTGGTTCTCATAGTTCAAAGATTTTGGTTATACATTAAATGAGTACAAAACATCATTGAATTTTAACAGGTGACTTCTGATCAATCTGCGAATCCAATTGATTGTATAGGTAGTCGGTTACCAGACCAAAACCTTACAGATGAAAAGGGATTTTTTGAAGAAAATAAACGGCGCCGGATTCTTAGCTTATTACATGCATTTTCTTAGGTTTCATGCCTACGGCATTTCGAATAGAGGAGGTGGTTCCTTTAAACCCGACCGGCATCTGCCGGTCGGGCCTACAAATATTCCAGCCCTAAAGGCCTTCCTGTTTTTAGGGAAATATAAGTTTTTTGGTCGAAGTATCCTTTCAACCGAACAAATTATCGATGTGTTATAAACCGGCATACAGGATCAGACCCAAAGGCCGTAGGCCTGACATCGTTGTAGGCCGGGGTGTAAACCCCGGTAATATAGCATCCCAATTGCAATGGGAATCCCGTTAGGGATGACATAACCATACGCCAAATAGGTTATGTTATGAGGTTCTGCCATGTAGTAGGGACGCACGGCCGTGCGTCCCTACTGAGATGTATTTGGACGAGAAAATACAACAGCGGCATGGCAACAGTATCGCATTGATAATTGGCCTGATTGTTCTGGTAATATTGATCAATGTCAGGATACTCATATGATATAATGATATGTTGGATGCTATCAGGCCTTCCACGATTCCTCTTTTCCTGCTTTGATTCAGTTTGCTTATATCAAAACAGCTTCAGCTGCGAATCATCCTGCTTTTTCTTTTGGTATGTATTTTTTTCCACCTCGGTGAGCTCTTTTTCGATACGGTTCAGGAAGGGACTTCGTTGCATGGTTCTTTCCTGTCCCATGATGAAACGTTTACGGGCGTGAGTAAGATAGAGATAGGACTGAGCCCGGGTCATACCCACGTAGAGCAGTCTTTTCTCTTCCTCGTGGTCTGTTTCCTGGGTTTTAAACATCGAATACGGGATTAAGCCATCTTCACAACCGGCAATAAATACGCATTTAAATTCCAGTCCCTTTGAGGCATGTAGTGTCATAACGGTTACTTTTTCCGTTTGATGCTCGTAAGCATCGGAAGAACTGCCCAAAGTAAGAAACCGGAGAAACGCTTCTGTTCTGCTGCCGTACGATTCAGCCAGATCCATTATTTTGCGGCGTATCTCTTCTTCGTTGCTTTCTTCTGAGTGACTGAGCAATGTGTCGAATGCATATTGAATTTTGTCCTTCAGAGGATCCTGCGCTTTTATTTGATCGATGTTCTTACTGATCCCTGATAAGGATGGATCAAGACGTGTTAATTTGTCTTTCAGATAACCATTATCCGGGTTTTCAGAATATTTAAGTATGCCGGTAATTTTTTTCACCAGGGGATGGGAGAAAAATTCATCTTCTGCCACAAGCTGACAGGGGATGGTGTGATTCAGCAAGGCTTTCTCAATAACTTTCATTTGGGCTTTGGTACGGCACAGAATGGCAAAGTCCGAAAGGCTTTCAATTTCTTCGTCGCTGTCGCCCTGTGTTACATTGCTGTCCATGGAGAAAAATCGGAGTCCTCCGCTGAGCGATTCAATTGTTCTGGCAATGTATTCTGCTTCGCTTTTGTCTGTCTGTTGAGGGGATATTTTTATCTTTACCCCGTCGCTCAGGCCCTGTAACTCATCTTCCTGCAATACATCTCCTGAGGCTTGCAGTATGTTTTTGGAGCAACGGTAGCTGGTGTGCAGCTTATATACCTTTGTATCTTTATAATCCCCGATAAACCGACTGATAAATCTTTTGCTGGAACCCCTGAACCCGTAAATGGCCTGGTTAGGATCACCGATGACAAAAAGGTTGGCCTTTTCTTTGGCAGATAAGAGCTGTATCAGCCGGTACTGCATCAGGTTGATGTCCTGAAATTCATCCACCAGTATCCATTGGTATTGCTTCCTTGCTTCTTCCCTGATCTCAGGATCATGCTCCAGCAAATGCACCGGCTGGTAGATCAGATCGTCCAGGTCGAACAGGTTGTATTGAGCCAGCTTGTTCTGGTAACTTTGAAATGCTTTAAAGATGTTATCGTTTTGGCTTGGTTGCTGTTCGTCCGGAGTTTGCTTGATTTCAGTGAACCGGGAAGCATATTGTTTGGCTTCCTTATTGCTGATGCTGAAGATGTCTCTGATAAGTTGCTGCTTATCGGTTTCATCGATTATTGTGAAGTTTTCATCTTGTTTGATGGCATCGGGATGATTCTTTAGAAAGTTATATCCAAAGGCATGGAAGGTGGATATATTCAGTTTTGAGGCAGGGGTGTTTTCGGGTAGGAGCTCCCCGCAGCGTTCCTTCATTTCTTCCGCTGCCTTGTTGGTAAAGGTAATGGCAAGGATGGAGGCGGGGTCGATATTTTTTTCCTGAATCAGGTGAGTTATTCTCCGGGTCAGCACCCTTGTTTTACCAGTGCCGGGCCCGGCCAGCACAGCAGCAGGGCCTTCGGAGTGGGTGACTGCTTCGGTTTGTTCAGGATTTAAGCCTTTTAATGCACCTTCTTTTTGGGTATGATAGTGCGGACTATCTTCGGCTGCCTGATCAACGGGATATTCCATTTGTTCCAGCCTGCGGTATTCGCTGAGGTCGAAATTGATGAGTTTTCGCTTGCCGGTATTGGTGAATGCAGATGACGAATCAAACAGGGATTCCTGGGTACCGATGTATTTGATCTCATCGGGCTGAAACACCTTGATCTTACCATACTCTCCGTCAAATCCTTCTTTGATGATCACTTCATTGTTTCGCATGCGGCGGATGGCTTCGGCGAGCACATCATTCCCGATCTGTTTTACCTCTTCCACCGGCAGGTATTGAAGCATGTTGAATTCGCTGCCAGCCTTCCGGATTAGTTGGTCATATTTTTTGGTGACCTTCTTCGTTTTTTCACCCACCCCTTCGATCTCCGAAAGTATCTCCTTCAGGGGAATGATGGAATAGTAGGGGAGACGGTTCTTCCGTTCAAGAATGTCTTCCCGGTCCGATAACCTGACGATCCGGTTGGTCACCCCTACGGTAATCTTCTTTCCACACACCGGGCAAATACCACCATGCTTAAGGGTTTCCACCGGTGTCCACCTGATGCCGCATTTGCGGTGGCCGTCGTAATGATACTTGCCTTCCTGGGGAAACATGTCGAGGGTCCCCCCGAATTTTTCCGGATCCCCGGTTTTCATGGCTTCGATGATTCCATCGTAGGTAGGTTCTGTTTTGAAAAGGTTGGCATTCCGGCCCAGCTTCTCGGGAGAGTGAGCATCTGAGTTGGACACCAGGGTATAGCGGTCCAGGAAGCTGCACATCCAGTTCAGCGGGGGATCTGTGGAAAGTCCGGTTTCTACGGTGTGGATGTGTTTGCTGAGGTCCTCAAAACATTCCTCCATGCTGTTGAAACCCGATTTGGAGCCGAAAACCGAGAACCAGGGAGTCCAGATGTGGGCAGGAACGAAGAAGTTGTTTTCGTTGATATCCAGGGTTAGCCCGAGCAGGTCCCTTACGTCGAGTCCCAGGATGGGCCGGCCATCAGAGGTGATATTGAAGTTCATGGAAGAGAGCTTTTGCTGAAACTTCTCCACGGTTTCAAAATCTGGAGCAAAAAGTACGCTATGAATTTTCCGCACCTGGCCGTTTTTCTTGTAGATGTTGCTGATCTCCGCCGTCAGTATAAAGCGTACTGAATTTTCCGGTGTCTCCGGGACAATGTTGTCCAGCTTATACTCCTCTTTGAGTTTGAAAAGCCCTGGCTCGGCAGGTTCTACCTTTTCCTTCAGCTCTTTCAGCCAGCCCGGGTGGCTAAAGTCACCCGTTCCAACCACCTTGATGCCTTTAATGCGTGCCCAATAATCGAGATATTCGGGTCGCAGCTGCTTGCTGGTGGCCATTGAGAAATGCGAGTGTATATGAAGGTCTGCGATGAAGTCCATAATTGATAGTTTTCCTTCAAATTTCCCAAATTATTTTGGGATCAACCTG
>JAGXLC010000339.1 GCA_018334875.1 Bacteroidales bacterium
CTGGGAGGGGAGCTGACCCAACCTGTTGTGGCAGGCGGCAAGCTGTATGTCTCTCAGATCAACTCGCACCGGATTTATTGCCTGGACAGCCAAGCCGGTGACATCGAATGGTCGTTCTCAGCCGGAGGAAAAGTGGATTCTTCCCCGACTTACTACAGGGGACTGCTTCTTTTCGGTGCTGCTGACGGCTGGGTATACTGTTTGAGAGCCTCTGACGGTGAGCTTGTATGGCGATTCCGGGGTGCACCTCATGAGCGGCGGATTGTTTCTTTCGGGCAGCTTGAATCACCCTGGCCTGTTCATGGCAGTGTGCTGGTGAAGGATGATGTGGTTTATTTCCTGGCTGGTCGGTCTTCCCACATTGATGATGGTATGTATTTGTTTGTTCTTGATCCCCAAACCGGAGAAAAGCTTTATGAAAATCAACTGAAAACTCCCCGGCCCAATATACCGGAGGAACACGGCCGACCGTCTGATATGGAGGGTATGCGATCAGAGATTCTGGTGGTTCAAGGCGACTATATTTATCTTCGGCGGGCTAAATTCAACAGACAACTGGAAAAACTGGAGAATCAAAATATTACCAAGCTAGGAGATCGAAATGTAGGATTGCATCTGTTCTCCAATACAAATTTACTTGATAATTCCCGATGGGATAGAAGGTATTGGATGTATTCATCCCGCTGGCCCGGCTTCTATTTTGTTCACCAGGCACCAAAGAGTGGTTCTATTCTTGTTTTCAATGACTCGGTCACTTATGCCAATAAGCATTATGACCGCATATCCGACCACAGCCCCTACCATGTGCATGGGCAAGGAAATCTATTGTATGCCGATGACAACGATACAGAACCCATTCTGGTGGGAGAAGACGAAGATGCCAGTTCCGTGCAGTGGCTTCCGGAATTGAGTGAGACTGTGGCCAATAGTGAATTGGGCTCCTTTAGTCATCCAGCCCTAAATTATGATAAGGGCCCTGGATTTACACGACCGCAACCGCCTCTTTGGTCTCAGCGGATAAGCCTCCGGACAAGAGCCATGGTTCTTGCCGGCAACCTGCTTTATATTGCCGGACCAACTGATGCAATCGATCCGGAAGATCCGTTTGACACTTTTACAGGCAAAGATGGAGCCTATTTACAGGTGATCTCTGCCTCCGGTAAAACACGCAGCACCTATAAGCTGGATAGCCCACCTGTGTTTGACGGGCTGATCGCAGCGGAAAACAGGCTATTTATGTCTTCCATCGACGGGAGAATTCAATGTTTTGGAAGTAAAGATGAGTAAAACTATATTAAGATGAAAAAGATATTTTTTGGTCTTATTGTAATACTATTTGGTGGGTTTAATAACTATGCCCAGCAAATTGCATTCCCAGGCGCCGAAGGATATGGTAAATATGCAAAAGGGGGTCGGGGAGGTACTGTATATGAAGTGACGAACCTCAATGACGCCGGTCCCGGTAGCCTTCGTGCCGCTGTTGAAGCTTCAGGATCAAGAGCAGTTGTTTTTAGAATATCCGGAACAATAAAGCTCAGGAGTGATCTGGAAATTTCTAATCCCTATATTACCATAGCCGGGCAAACCGCTCCCGGGGACGGCATCTGCATCCGTGACCAACCCCTCGAAATCCAAACGCATGATGTGGTGATTCGTTACATTCGGTCCCGGCTGGGTGACCAGAGCGATGGTGGCGATGCCATCTCCATTCAGGAAGGACACGATATCATTGTCGATCATTGCTCTGCCAGTTGGAGCACTGACGAAGTACTCTCTGCTTCCACAGCCGAACCTGAGCTAACCAATATAACTGTTCAGTGGTGTTTTATAAGCGAAGGCTTGAATCCGGAAAATCACAGCTTTGGATCACTCATTCGGGGGACCGGCGGAGCCAGGTACAGTTACCATCACAATCTCTATGCACACAATCGGGGAAGAAATCCCCGCCCCGGCAATTACGACCGCAATCCCTACGACGAAGACCCGGATGGCCTACTGCTCGATTTTTGGAATAATGTAATCTACAACTGGAGTGGCGGACATGCAGGTTACAATGCTGACTCCAAAAGCATTACCAGAATGAACTACATAGGCAACTTTTTAATCTCCGGTCCCAATTCCGAAAATACCGGCATTGCCTACTCGACCGGTTCGCCGTTCAATAAAGCCTATTTTCATGACAATTATTATGACTATGAAAAACCGGAAAACCAGTGGGATTTGGTAGGGTTTGACGAAGACTGGAGTCAGCAGCAGATTGAAGCATATAAACAAAACCAGCCTTTCCCCGCAGGCTCTATTGAAACCGATAAGCCCTTGGAAGCATTTAAAAGGGTTCTGGCTCACGGGGGATCTTGCTTACCTGATCGTGATGCCGTTGACGCACGAGTGGTCAATGATGTCCGAAACCGTACGGGGGCAATCATCGATAGCCAAAACGAAGTGGGTGGCTGGCCGGAACTAGAAAGTGCGCCCGCTCCTGCCGATAGCGACCATGATGGCATCCCCGATGAATGGGAAATGAAGAATGGTCTTGATCCTAATGATCCTTCTGATAGGAATAAGATTGCTGAGGATGGGTATACCATGCTGGAAAAATATCTAAACACTCTTGTTGAATAAAGTATAAAATCTACGAAGAAAGAGCATTTGCAGAAAAATACCTTTAATTCGAAAACTTTATACATATCATTTATGATGCGAAAATGTTATCTATTGTTTTTAGTGCTTGTACCTTTTATATTTCTTACTGCCAAGTCAGCAATAGGTCAAGGTACAGAGAATTTAACTTCAACGGATCAATCCGTTAATGCTGATATGCAGAACGAAGCAATCAGGCCCTACAGCGAAAATCCCTGGTATTGGGAATATCATGGTGAACCCATTCTTTTACGCGGAGGAAGTGATGATGACAACCTGTTCCAATGGACGGGTAAGAAGTTAACGGATCATCTCGACCTGCTCACCTCGGTAGGTGGTAATTATGTACGCAATACCATGTCCAATCGCGATGAAGGGGATGCTTCCCCCTTTGAGAAAAATAGCAATGGAAAGTTTAACCTGGATCAATGGAATAATGAATACTGGGATAGGTTGATTTTCTTTCTTGATGAAACGGCTAAGCGAGGTATCATCGTTCAGCTCACTTTATGGGATCAGTTCGATCTTGGAGGGGAGCAAGATCCATGGACATCTGAAAATAATATAAATTATTCTGACGAGGTGATGGATGATGACGATGATTTTTACAGTTCTGTCGGGTCAGACAATAAAACGCTGCTTCAGTATCAGGAAAAGTATATATCCAAACTCCTTTCAATCGCACTTACTTATGACAATGTTTTATACAACATCAATAATGAAAGCAGTGAAGGAAAAGTATGGGAAAACTATTGGGCCCGTTTTATTAATAGGACAGCAGCAGAAATGGACCGCAAGGCCTATGTGACTACCATGCGATTTGATCCTACCAATTCCGTGAGGGCTGCCATGACATTTCATGATATATACAGCTATGTAGAAATTTCCCAAAACAACCAGGATTCAAGAGGTGCAAGAGGACATGCCCATTGGGCAAACATAATCAACTGGCGGGAGAAAATTATTTCCTTTGGTTCCGGTCCTATGCCCATGAACAACGTGAAAGTATATGGTGGTGGTAAAGGATCCAATTATTCAGCGGGAACCGAAACAGAAGCCGTCAATCGCTTTTGGCGTAATATCTTTGCCGGTTGTGCATCAAGCCGCTTTCACCGTCCGGCTTTACCAGATGTATGGGGTTCGGGACTGAATGAACGTGTTCAGACCAATCTTAAAGCAATGGATATGCTTTTACAGAAATTTGATATTTTCCGTGCTTCACCGCAAAATGATATTCTGAGGCACATCGTAGCATCGGTTCCGGGTTCAATGGAAGCATATGTTTGCGCGGAAATCGGTGAACAGTATGCTGTTTATTTTCCAAGAGGACGTTTTATGGTAGGCCTTGATCCCTGGATCTATACAGAACGGGTTAGGGTCAGATGGCTGGATATTGAAGATTTATCCTGGTCAGCACCTGAAATGATCAAAGTACAATGGGAAGGGAGCAGAGACGACTGGGGTCACCATGGCAAGATCCCCTTAAAAACACCTGTTAATGAGGCTTATGTAGCTTTAGTTGAAGTAGTTGAATAGATTCCATTTCCTTAATGAAAAAAGCTGAAAATTAGGTAACAGTGGAACCATAGAACATATTAAACTATGAAAAAATTAATTGAATATTTTTCTAATTGATAACCTTCAATATATTAACAATGAATATTTTAAAACGTTCTACCGTTATTATGTGCGTAATGATGTTATCATTATTATACATTGATACATCTATTGCCCAGGAAGAT
>JAGXLC010000340.1 GCA_018334875.1 Bacteroidales bacterium
ATCTGATGTTTACAAGAATTGAAAAGCCCGGAAAGCTGTTTTTCAGAATAGAAAGGGTTAAAGGTGTAGAATTTTCCTCACAGGAAGCACAGGTACCGATTGGAAAAGAAATGCTGGATGAACTGAGTAATGTGGCTGATTCTACCCGAAAAACAAGAATACCGGAGATAAGAAAAATTTAGGAAATTCTTGTATTTATAATAAAAGCCGATAAAAATGAAGGTTACCATTCTTTATGACAATACTGCATATCTTGATGAGCTCACCCCTGACTGGGGTTTTGCTGCTCTTGTTGAAGCACATGACCGGACCATACTGTTTGACACAGGAACTGAGGGCTCCATATTGCTTGACAACATGAAAAAACTGGATTTTGATCCTCGTGTCGTAGAGGAGGTGTTCATCTCTCATGCCCATTTCGACCACGTTGGAGGACTTTCATCTTTTCTGAATGAAAACAGCGATGTTAAAATATATGTATCACCTTCCCTCATGGAAGTGCATCATGGTAGGGAAACGATTCACGTGGATCAGCCAATGAAACTTCATGAACATTTTTATTCCACTGGTGAGATTGATCAGATTGAACAATCATTGGTTGTTCAAACCGATAAGGGGTTGGTGGTTTTAGTAGGATGTTCCCATCCCATGATGAATGATATTCTTTCCACGGCCTCTCAATTTGGTAATATTTATGGAATTGTTGGTGGATTACATGGATTCAGGGAGTTTGAATTGTTCAGGGACCTTGAGTTGATTTGTCCTACACATTGTACACAATATATTAAAGAAATTAAGAGGTTATATCCGGATAAATATGTTGAAGGAGGAGCCGGAAGAATTATAGAAATTTAGTGATTGATTATTTTGATTTTCACCTGTTTATTATGATCAAAAAAATATACTGCGCAAACTGTAAGACTCTTCTGTATAAGTACCATAAAGCAAAAGCGGGACATCTGATCAAATGTTTTCTTAAACATATCAAGGAAGATCATACTAATTGGGATTTGCGGTGTCCCAATTGTGGAATTCAGTTTGCAAGGCGCAGAATGATCCGTGGTCAACCGGCAAATAAGATTATCCAGGGCAAAGTATATGTTAAGAACTAATAAATTAAAGGAAAGATAAAATGATAGAGTTAAGTGCATTTACATGGATTGCACTATTTGCTGTTGGTGCAGCAATCGTCAACGCGATAGGAATTTTTGCCATTTATAAGTATAAGGAATGGGCTGAAAAAGCAAAAACCTACTTTATGTGTTTTGCTGCTGGTGTTTTAATATCTGTTCCCTTGACTTTTGCTTTGCCTAATGCTATAGATAAAAATTTCTACTCAGGATTTGCTGCTTTGGTTGGATTTTTATACATGTTTTTCAGTAATAAACTGATAGAAAAAAGAACAAAACAAAAAAGTCTGGCTTTTGGTATTACCGCCATTGAGGGTATAGGAATACACTCCTTTGTAGACGGAATTATATATGCCATTACTTTCAGTGCCAGTATAGCGATCGGAATTTTGTCAGGTATCGGTTTGGTTGTCCATGAATTTGCGGAGGGAGTAATTACCTTTTCCGTATTGGTGGAGGGAAAAATAAGTAAAAAGAAAGCTGCATGGTATGCCTTTTTTGTAGCGGCTCTTACTACGCCGGTCGGCGCGTTTATTGCCTATCCGTTCGTAAATATGTTGAATGAATCTGTGCTGGGATTGGCCCTTGGTTTTGTGGTGGGCGTTTTAATTTATGTTTCAGCTTCTCACCTTTTGCCTGAAGCCAGAAAATACGAAAAAAAACATTCCAACTGGGCCTTTTTGGCAGGAGTCATGTTGGCTTTATTTATTGTTTTTACGAAGATGAGTCCGGTTTAAATTCTTCTTTTATGTGACCGGACTCTAATGCGTACTTTATTAAGATTAGACTTTACATTTTCCTAATTTATACCCCAAATTTTGGGGAAAATTGGGAATGCCTCTGATTAAGAGACACATAAAATGATATTGTTATTTTATAAAAAATCCCAACATCTTGGGATTGTGTGTAATAATTATCACAAATATTTTTGTGTGTATTAAAGAAAAGAAAGCCTGATTATGAAGCTGGGTTTTTATTATTTTTGAAGCCGTGTTAAAAGAATGTACTTGATTCGGATAAGAAAAAATATCATTTCTGTATTGTTAATCGCGGTCATTGCCGGGATAACAATAAATTCAACAATAAATGCTCATTATCATAAATTACCTGATGGTGAGGTTATCCATCATTCCCATCCCTATAAAGAAGACACCAGCGATCCCGATTCTCCTTTTCAGAAGCATCATCATTCACCCTCTGAATATTTCCTGTTTCATCAGATAACCAATGAACCTTATATTCCATCGGAAGGCCTCTCTATTGTTGATGTGCATTTTATATCATCAGCAGAGATCGACCGACCCGTATATTCAATTCATGATGTAGCCTCCTCTGTTTTATTGTATTCCTCTCCCCGGGCACCCCCTTATAAAGCCTGTTAATCCGGTCATTACTTGTTTGCCCAAATTTGTTGAAAAGCCGGGATTTACTATTTAAATTCCCATGAAAAGCCCTTGGTGTATAGGCAAGTAAGGCTGGTAAAAAAACAAAAAGCACTGGTTTGAGTATCCCATTTTCTTATCTTGAATTTAGTTACCCTGTGGGTTCTTATCTGAACCAGTGTTCAAACCTTATGTCTTGTGAATCATTAAAAATTAAAAGTCAATGTTTAGGATATATCTTCTTTATAAGAATAATAATAAAACAGCGATTATTTCAATAGTACTTATATTTTTTTTGTTCAATACTGCTCTTTATGCTCAGAGTAATACTTCTTCCCGGCAAAGACCGGCTAAAATACAGGGCACTGTGATGTGTGAGGGAGAACCTGTACCTTTTATAAATGTGCTTATAAAAGACACCCATATAGGTACCATGACCAATCCCAAGGGACGTTTCAATTTAAAGCATGTCCCTTCAGGTGATCATACCCTGGTTGTGAAAGGGCTTGATTACAAAAAAATTGAGAAGCCTGTAACTGTCGAACCGGGTGAACATATAAAACTTTCCATAGAGGTAGAGGAAGATGCTTTACAGATGGAGGATGTGGTTGTTACCGGCACCCGCACGGAACATTATGTCAAACAGGTGCCTGTGAAAACGCAAGTGATCCCGGCACAGCAAATAGAGAATCAGAATGCCAGTAATATATATCAGGCATTAAAGGGTATACCGGGAATTCGGGTACAACAAGAATGTCAGTATTGTAATTTCACTTCTGTTCGAATGCAGGGCCTTGAATCACAGTACTCACAAATACTTGTGAATGGTTTGCCCATCTATTCCGGACTGGCTTCGGTATATGGATTGCAGCAGGTAGGTACTCCCAATATTGAGCGCATAGAAATAGTAAAAGGTGCAGGTTCGGCTCTTTACGGGAGTAGTGCCATAGCCGGGGCCATTAATATTATCACCAGGAAGCCTACATATGATCCGATGACCACGATAGACATGCAATGGGGAAGATTCAAAACCAATACCTATCAGGTTACCTCTTCATTGCGCAATGAGCGGGGAAACCTCGGAGTCGTGATATATGGACAACGAAGTACCGGCGATGCAGTGGATTATACCAGCGAAAATTCCCCTGTGAAACAGCAGGATGGAATCTCGGACAGGGTCAAACAAAATCTTACAAATGCAGGAGCAAGTGTATTTGTGGAAAACCTTTTATCTCAACAGGATCGGCTTACCCTCCGGGGGCGTTTTATAGATGAATTACGCAGAGGTGGGGAACTCACCGGGGACTATATTAAAAATCCTTTTTATGAAGGCAGTGAACGGATTCTAACCCACCGGTATGCGGGAGAATTGTCCTATGAATCAACATTTGAAGATTCTTCGGAACTGCAGATCGGTGTTGCTTATATTCAGCATGAGCGAAACGCCACGAATGATACTTATTTAACAGATTATACCTCCATTCATCATACGTCACCCCCTGTTTCCGAACTAACGCCTTATCTGGCCGATGAGAATACATTCAGTGGTATAGCCATGTATGATAAAAGCATCAAGAGCCATCATATACTTGCCGGAATTCAGTTTTCCTACAGTAATTTTCATGAATCGGGCAAATACCTGGTACTTGATGAGGAATCTGAGCATTTCGGAGCAAGTTTTTCTTCGGTCAGTAAAAAGCGGTTTTCTGATTTCGGAATGTTTATTCAGGATGAGATTTCCCTTTCTCCTGATTTGCAAATGGTCCCGGGTATCCGGTATGACTATTATACTGCCCGTGAAACCTATATCAGTGAAGGGGAAATAAGCAATCAGTTTCCGGGAATAACCTA
>JAGXLC010000341.1 GCA_018334875.1 Bacteroidales bacterium
AAAATATTTACTATGAGCTGGCCGATAAGCTGAATAAAACCATCAGCATTCCCTATGTTTTCAAGCTGGGCAGCCATTTCACCAACCTGGTGGGATTTGTTGAGCGGCTCAATGCCATGGATGTGCCCGGTGTGGTGTTGTTTAACCGGTTTTATGAACCCGATATTGACATCGATAAGCTTCGTTTCACTTCTGCTGAAGTCTTCAGCTCCCCTTCCGATCTGCGGCATTCGCTTCGCTGGGTGGGCATCATCTCTTCAAAGGTTCAAAGGATAGAGATAGCTGCCAGCACGGGTGTTCATGATGGTAAGGCGGCGGTCAAGCAATTGCTGGCCGGGGCCGAAGCCGTGCAGATATGTTCGACCATATACAAGAATGGGTTTGCCCAGATAAAAAACATACTGGAAGAGATGAAGGAATGGATGCAGGAGCATCAGTTTGACAAGGTGGAGGAATTCCGTGGCAAGCTCAGCTACAGCAAACTGGATAACCCCATGATCTATGAACGCTCGCAATTTATGCGTTACTTTTCCAGTATACAGTAATTTTAAGAAAAGCAGGGGTTGAAGCTGTTCCAGCTCATAGGGGAAGAAAAAACGCCAGGGCACCTGCCAAAAAACCGCCTGAACCCCGGCCCGGTGGGTTTAAGAGCATCACCCGGGTAAGGAATCGTTTTATTTATTCATAGATAACAAAATATGAAGGCCAACGGCAATCATACAGGAACCGGCATTGCAGGACGTCGGGCTCTTACCGGCATTTTGATGATCCTTTTTTTGGGGACCGGATTTGCCACGGCTACCCGTGCCGATCATCCCCCCGGTAGGCAGGAAGGTGACTTTAAGCGGCATTACACCGGTCGGCTCGGTTATTATCCCATTGAGCTCTACATGGAAAAACAGCAGAAAAATCTGTCTGCTGAGTATATTCAACGTTTCAAGATACGTCAGCGCAGCATTGCACTAACCGGTTACATCGATCAGCAGGGCCAGCTTCATCTGGAAGGAAAGGGTATATTCACCGGCTCCATACAGGATGGCCGAATAACAGGTTATTGGTACCGCTCGCAGGATAGCAGGGAGAAATATCCCTTTGAGCTGGAGCAGAAGTCGCCCGATTATTATTCGCAGGACTACTGGACTTTCCACAAGCTGGATTCCGACGAGCGGCTGAAAATACCCCGCAACAGCAATATCAGCAGGCTGAAGCCGGGGGAGTTGTTTTCGGGACGCATGAGCCAGCTTCATCCTGTTAAAAAGGATACGGCTTTTCTTCAGGCAGGCTACGCCATCGATATACCCATTCAGGACAGTTCCATTGTCTCCCGCTTCAGCCTGGAACTGGGTGTCTATAGCAGCATTGACAGTTTGTGGCAATTGCTGCCCGGCGATACCTCCACTGCCCGGGCCGCCAAATCACTCGTGTTGGATGGCAATAAGGTCGACCTGCTGGGTTTTGAAGAAGGTACCACCGGGGGCAGTTACCATTCCAAGCTCTATTTCTTACAGGGGCAGGGAGAGAAGTACGCCTATCTGTTCCATCTTTCCTACTCATTCACCAATCCCTGGGTATATGGCAATCCATATAGCAAAGATGATTATGAGGGGCCCCTTATTAATGATATGAACCGCCTGATCGAGATCGTGGAAATGATCATCGCCAGTTTGTGAGTACATATATTCGACTTATTTTTAGGGTTTTATAAAAAAGGTTTCAGTTTTAGGGGTGATTTATGTCATCTTCAAACTATTGGAAAGATCAACCGTTTTGTGGGTGGACTTGTTGTTTTATTTATCAACTTTGAAAATAAATTTAAACAACAGGTATTATGAAACGAATATTACTTTTTCTGGTGATCATGGTGGTTGGCCTCTCCGGTTTACGGGCCCAGAGTCAGATAGATGAGGCCAAAGCCAAATTTATCTATAATTTCACCAAGTTTTTCGACTGGCCCCAGTTGGAACAAACCGATGATTTTGTGATTGGTGTTTTGGGATCAAACAATGTATACCACGAAGTCACCAGTTTCACCAAAGATAAGAAGGTCATCCTTCAGGATATTGAGGTGAAGAAGTTTCGTAAAGCCGAAGATGTAGCAGAATGCCAGATACTGTATGTCGCCGGCCGGCGTACCGATGACATACCTGAGGTCAAGCGGCAGACCGGCGAAAATACCCTGGTGATCAGCGACAGCAACAAAGGGATCAAGAAAGGAGCGGCACTGAATTTTCTGCTGATCGGCAACCGCCTGAAATATGAGTTTGCTGCATCCAATGCTATGAACCAGGGGTTAAAATTTTCTTCCCGTATCCGGGATATGGCCGCAAGGAATTACTAGGAGATTTAAGAGCGGCCCGTTCTTTGTCCTCATACCAATAAGATTTAGGGTATTTAAATTTCCAACATTTCCTCGGATTTTGTTCTAACGGAAGGGGTTCTCCGGCAGCTGCCGGGGAACCTTTTTGTGTGCTCCGACCTTTAAAAAAGGAGAATTATACTTCCCATACCGGCTTTTTAGTGGTTAATTAGATCCTGATTTCTACCAGGTTCCATCAGTATAAAACTTTATTAACCTTCTGTATTTAAATCAAACAGCGTTGCATTAATTGAGTTTTGCGGAACCCTCTGCCATGGAACCCGCATGCTTATTCATGTCCTTGTTGTGTAAGTTCGTGCATGCGGGTTTCACAAGGTTATTTTTTATTTAATATTTTGGTCTTATGTAACTTATCATGATAAAATAATCATCTCCTTTTGTGATATGAATGATTATTTTGTCATGGACGTTTCATGGCCAACAGTTTATATATTTTCCAATATGTAAAGTCTTTCATATATTAGAAGCTGTAAACAATATTTTCAGATCATGAATATTTCTGAGAGATCAAAGATTTTATGTTTTGGGGAAATACTTTGGGATGTTTTACCCGGAGAGAAAACTCCCGGGGGTGCCCCCATGAATGTAGCGGTTCATCTTAACCGGCTGGGACTGGACGTTCGTTTTGTCAGCAGAATCGGAGATGATCCGTTGGGCCATAAGCTGAAGCAATATTTGGAATCCATAAATTTTTCCGATTATCTTCTGCAACTGGATACAGGTCATCCAACAGGTACAGCACAGGTAAACACAAGTGATCCCAATGATCCTCAGTATGATTTCCCTGATTGCGCCTGGGATTATCTTGAATTTGATCACGATCTTTTTTCGTTGGCCCATGCATCTGATATAATTGTACATGGAAGTCTGATAGCCCGTAAACCTAAAAGTTATGATACATTGATGCAATTGATAGGGGATGAGAACAAGTATAAGGTTTTTGATGTCAATCTGAGAGATCCCCATTATTCACAAGGGCTTATTCAGCAATTGCTTGAGAAGGCCGACCTGGTTAAAATGAATGACTCTGAATTACAGGTGATAAGTGACTGGTTTTTTGAGCCTTCTGATCAAGCGACTTGGATGAGACAATTGCGGGACCGGTTTCATTGCCAGGTGATTTCTGTGACACATGGTAAGCAGGGAGCTTCGCTGTTGTATGAGGACAATTACCTGCGACATGATGGATATTTAACAAGTGTGGTAGACAGCATTGGTGCGGGTGATGCTTTTCTTGCGGGATTGTTACAAGGGATATTGATGAAGGAGGCTCCTGACAGAATCCTTGCTAACGCTGTGGCTTTGGGAGCGTATGTCACTACCCGAAGCGGAGCCAATCCAATTTATAAGAAGGCGGATATAGAACGATTCAAAAACACCCTGGATAGCAATTCGGATTAGATCATTCTTTTTGGGTCAAGAAAAAATGATTTGTGGGAGGCTTACCCTGAAAGGCCATTCCCATAAAGACCGGTCGCTGGAGCAGGGACTCCAGTGGTGCCAAAAAAAGAAAAGTTCCGGGAGAACCTCGGAACTTTTCTTTTAAACAGGGACAACTAAAACCTAAAAACTAAAACCTAAAAACCTAACCTAAAAATGAGAAAACCCTAAACCCAAACCTAAATGCTGTATGATGGATGCTCTTCTTTAAAAATTGTTCTTTATTAGGTGATACTCAAATGGGAGGGGAAAGGTTACCGGAATTTATTTACCGGTATTTTTTTATTGATAAACGTTCCTTTTTTGTTCATAAACGTCGATTTTCACTATAAGATGCCTCAGGCGCCTAATGTTCTGAGGGCGGGATGTGCAGGTTGGGATGAGCCGGCTCCATGGAGGTGATGATTTTCAAACGGGGGATCAAAAAAAGGCCTTTTCAAAGAAAAGGCCCAGCCATGAGAGAGCTATATGGGAAGAATCTGATGTTGATGTTAGGCAGAGTTGATGGAATTCAGCTTGGCTTCGATCTCCTCAAAAGAGGCC
>JAGXLC010000342.1 GCA_018334875.1 Bacteroidales bacterium
TTTGAAGATGACCGCCGGTCTTTCAATGATATTCAAGAAGAAGCTAACTTACTATTCTTTTTTAAGTTTTGCAACCCAACCTCCGCCGGGTGCCATATGAATACTCAGATCCTCAGAAGCATTTACTTGATTTCCCCTAAAATATACCGAATATTGGGTTTCATCATTTACCGATATCTCCACCTTTATTCTTCCGTCGGGAGAGGAAAGCTCATAATTCTGGGAAAAACCGCTTAAGGATATCAGCATCATTAAAAAAGGGACAAGCAGGATTCGTTGCATAATAGACATGATTTTATGAGACAATTTTCAAAGATAAAAATAATTGAAAAAGATCATGACCTTTATATCATTATGCCTCATAAATTTTGCTTGCTAATTTGGACAAGCCAAAACGGAAACACATTAAATTCCTTGAAAGCTTCCTGTTTGGTTTTGGCTTGTCTAAATTAGGGTTAGTTTATGAAGCTTAGTATGGAATAAAGGTAAAAAAATTTGAAAAAGTAATTTGCTTTACTTATTTTCGCTATGAAATAAAGTTCCTTTATAACCCTTAAAATTCCAGAGCCATGAGATATCCAAACCTCATCACACGTGTTCTTTTTTTATTTACGCTTACCGGAATCCTTAGCCTTTTTATTTCGGGCAGCTTATCTGCACAACACAAAACTAAGGCTTACCAGCCCAAATGGGAGTCGCTGATACAGCACCCCACTCCAAAGTGGTTTCGCGATGCAAAATTCGGAATCTATTTTCATTGGGGCGTCTATTCGGTTCCGGCTTACGGAAATGAATGGTATCCCCGGAACATGTACCGGGAGGGAACCGATATATTTGAGCATCACAAGCAAACTTACGGGCCGCAGGATAAATTTGGCTATAAGGATTTCATCCCCATGTTTACAGCCGAACATTTCGACCCAGAGGAATGGGTGAAACTGTTTAAAAAAGCGGGAGCCAAATATGTAGGACCGGTGGCTGAGCACCACGATGGTTTTGCCATGTGGGACAGCAAGCTCACCGACTGGGATGCTGCCGACATGGGCCCACAGCGGGATATCACCGGCGAGCTGGCCAAAGCAGCCCGGAAAGAAGGGCTAAAATTTCTCACCTCCTTCCACCATGCTTTCAACTGGAAATATTATGAGCCGGCATTTGAGTATGATGCCAAGGACCCCAAATATGCAGGCCTATATAGCACACCGCATGCCCCGGGCACACCGGAATCCAAAGAATTTCTGGAAGACTGGCTGGGAAAGATCACTGAGGTTATAGACAATTATCAACCCGATTATATCTGGTTCGATTTCGGCTGGCAGGAACCGACTTTTGAGCCTTATAAAAGACAATTCCTCTCTTATTATTACAACAAGGGAGAAGAATGGGGCAAGAATGTGGTTGTAACTTACAAACACGATCATCTGCCGGAAGCCTCTGCCGTACTTGACCTGGAAAGAGGACGGCTCGACAGCCTTCGGAAAAGGCCATGGAATACAGATACTTCCATCGATAGAAACTCCTGGTGTTATATCGAAAACCCCGATTACAAATCCACCAATACATTGATTGATAACCTTATTGACCGGGTGAGCAAAAACGGGAACACCTTGCTGAATATCGCTCCCCGTCCGGACGGAACCATACCTGAACCTCAAAAAGAAAGACTATTGGCCATGGGCGAATGGTTTGATGTAAATGGTGAAGCCATCTATGGCACCCGTTACTGGAAAAAATACGGTGAGGGTCCTACTCAGATAGAAGGAGGCAATTTCATAGATGGGGAAAAAGTGGAATATACCGCTAAAGACATCCGCTTTACGGTAAAGGACGATGTGCTTTATGCCATAACCCTTGCATGGCCCGAGGATGAACTCACCATCAAAAGCCTGAAGGGTCTGAATCCCAACAAGATCGAATCTATAACCATGCTGGGTGACGGTGACGAGCTGGACTGGGAGATGACCGAAGATGGGCTGATGGTTGAACCGCCCGGAAATAAACCTTGCGAACACGCCTATTCATTTAAGATCAATTATAGCGAAAGATTCTTAATACCTCATATGTAATTTGACACAATTGTGAATCAAAAAGATTGTCGATTATGTAAATTTTTTAACTCATTTAAATAAAAATCAATGAAAAAAATCCTGCTTGTAATTCTGTTGGCTCTGTTTCTAGGGCAAACAGCAAATGCCCAGAAGAAGATCTGGGACGAAACCGAAGCTGAAAAAGCTGAACGTCTATCTTGGTGGAGAGAAGCCCGTTTTGGCATGTTCATTCACTGGGGCCTTTATGCCCAGGCAGCCCGCCATGAGTGGGTAAAAAAACGTGAGCGGATCCCGGATGAAGAATATAAGAAATATTTCGAAATTTTTAATCCCGATCTGTTCAATCCGAGAGAATGGGCAAAAAAGGCAAAAGCCGCCGGAATGAAGTATGCCGTGATCACCAGCAAACACCATGAAGGATTTTGCATGTTTGACTCGGATTATACCGATTACGACGTAATGAACACCCCATACGAAAAGGATATAATTAAGGAATGGGTAGAGGCTTTCCGGGCAGAAGGGCTTGGTATTGGCTTTTACTATTCATTGATTGACTGGCACCACCCGGAATATACTATCGATCGGGTGCATCCACAAAGCGCAAGCACGGAGGAAGAATACAATGAACTGAATAAAGACCGGGATATGAGCATCTATCGTGAATATCTGAAAAATCAGGTTCGTGAAATTCTTACCAATTATGGGAAAATTGATATTATGTGGCTCGACTACTCTTTCCCGGGAAAGTTTGGAAAGGACCGGAATGACTGGGGTTCAGCAGAACTAATGAAAATGGTCCGCCGGCTTCAACCTGAAATTATTGTGAACGACCGGGCCGACCTGAAGGATTATTGGGGAGGATGGGATTTTACAACCCCTGAACAGTTTAAGGTGGAAAGCTGGCCGGAAATTGACGGGGAAAAGATCCCATGGGAAACCTGTCAGACCTTCTCCGGTTCCTGGGGCTATTATAGAGACGAACATACCTGGAAAGACAAAAAGCAACTTCTTGTATTGCTCATCGAATCAGTCAGCAAAGGCGGCAACCTGTTATTAAACGTAGGACCAACGGCCAGGGGAACTTTCGATCACAGGGCCGACAATGCCCTCAGTGAAATGGGAGATTGGATGAAATACAACAGTCGCTCGATTTATGGTTGTACCCAGGCACCTGAGGAGTTTGAGGCTCCTGACAATACTTTATTAACGTACAATCCTGATAAAAACCGGCTTTATATTCACTTGCTCGATTATCCATTGAAAAACTTTTTACTGGAGGATTACAAAGACAAAATCAAATATGCCCAGTTCCTGCACGATGCATCTGAACTGCAAATGTCGGAACCTTACGGTCACTGGATACAACAGGAAACCGGGGAAAATGATGTAAACCTTATATTGCCGGTGAATAAACCCAATGTAGAAATCCCGGTAATAGAAGTATTCCTGAAGGAATAAAAGAAAGGACCACGCAAGATATTATTTTAGCAATCTCAAAAACAATGATTTTATGTTAAAAGGAATTTCACCGTTAATCAGTCCAGAGTTATTGAAAACCCTCTCCAGAATGGGGCATGGCGATGAGATCGTTCTTGCCGATGCCCATTTTCCGGGCGAATCGATCAACTCCAAGGTCATTAGGGCCGACGGGCTCAAAATACCCGATCTGTTGGAAGGAATGCTCCCCCTTTTCGAACTGGATACTTTCGTAGAGCATCCCCTGGTGATGATGGATGCTGTAGAAGGTGACCAGCTTGATCCCAAAGTAGAGGAGCGTTACCTGGAACGCATACACAAAACCAATCCGAATGTGCCTCCAATAGAACGTATCGAGCGGTTTGCCTTTTATGAAAGGGCGGAAAAAGCATTTGCCGTTGTGATGACAGGGGAGACCGTGAAGTATGGGAATATTCTGCTGGTGAAAGGAGTCACTACATAGTTGGCAATTGGCAAAAAGCAGTTGGCAAAAGAACTGCCGATTCAGTTGGCCATGTTAATCGATTTGGTTGTTTGACAAAGAGTTTGAATGTTTGATTGTTTGACAGGAGATTGGTTAGTAGGCAGCAATCAGTATGCAGTAAGTATGGACGTGCCAAATACCAAATGAAGTTAGTTATAGTAGATTGAAATTCAGTATAAAGTAAAAAATAAATAGAAATATTTGTATTCGTTTAATCCTAAAATCAAAACTATGACAAGCACGAGCAGTAAACCCATTGTACCGAAAGATCTCATATTGCCTTTTATTTTATTAACCACTTGTTTTGCACTCTGGGGATTTGCCAATGATCTGACCAAC
>JAGXLC010000343.1 GCA_018334875.1 Bacteroidales bacterium
ATTTTTAGGGCAAATTCTTTTTTTGAGAATGAAAATTCTTCAATGGGATATGAGTAGTAACTGGTTTGAGCGGTAATCCCATTTATTATTTGAATAAAGGCATGTTTTTCCCTGCCATCACTGGAAATTGATATTCCCGGAATTACACTAATTACAGATGATCCATCATTGGCAACCATTTTAAAATACCAACCTTCAAAGTAATTTTTTTTCTTTTTATTTCCTTGAAAGACAGCTGTGTTGCCTAATTTTTTTAAATCATAAAATGGGATGAATTTGTGATCGGTGTAATGTATTTCTTTTTTCATCTCTTGTGCCTGGATAGGAATAATGGTAAAGTATAAAATCTCTCCAAATAAAAATATGGTATTTGAGTGGTTATTCTCTTCATCATTGCGTCTTTTACCTATTTTCTGTTTCAAATCAGTCCTTCATCCATTTACTCAGGAATTGCCTGACTACAGAGTTCTGAATAACAGTAGCCGCTTACAGGGTTTTTCATAAAAGTACGAAATTTCATATTAACTTCATCACCATCCTATGAAATGCCCGCGAATATATGAGTTGATGACTTGTTGGGGTTTTGTTGCTTCCTCCTTTCGTTGCTTCCTTTCTTCGATATAAATTTTATCGTTTATTTTTTAATCAATTATGTTGGCCAAATGATGGTGAAATCTATGGTAAGCAAATCCCTTGCAGATGATGGGAGCCTTTCTCATAGGCCTTTTTCCGGGATGGGTATATTGGTAAAACCGGCAGTTTAGCGGGAGACCATTGGTGTTGCTGCTTTGCCTGATTGGCCTAAGATCCGGACTTTATTCCTTGATGAAGGTAAGAGCTCGAACCCCAGAGCTCCTATTGCTACCCTTTATTCATAATATTCCAGGGCTTTAGGCATGTGCTCTTCCATATTTTTTATCCGGTTATCCGGATGGGGGTGGGTAGACAGGAACTCCGGGGGGCCTGTGCCTGCCTCAGATTTCATTCTTTTCCAGAACGCAGGGGCTTCTCTCGGGTCATAGTTGGCCATGGCCATAAAATACAACCCCAGTTCATCGGCTTCACTTTCATGAGTCCTGCTGTAGGGTAGAAGATAGCCAACCTGGGCTCCCAGCCCAAATGCCGTGAGGGCCAGATTTCTCGTTTTTTCTTCTTCTTTTTCAAGGGCCTCGGTCAGTACCATACCGCCTAATTGCACGGATAGTTGCTGAGACATGCGCTCATTGCCATGGCGGGCAACGGCATGGGCTATTTCATGGGCCATTACAACGGCTACTCCGTTGTCATCCTGGCATATGGGCATAATGCCCTCATAAAAAGCAATTTTTCCTCCGGGCATGCACCAGGCATTCATAGCCTCTGATGAGAGCACATTAAATTCCCATTTGTAGCCTTTTAATTGCTCTTCCAAACCTTCCTTCCTGAAATATTCTTCTACTGCCGAGGATACCCGATCCCCCACCCTTCTTACCTGATTGATATATTGCTGATTGTCTGACAACTCGTTTTCTTTGAGTACCTGGGCATAACTGTCATTGGCCAGGGAGATCATTTGAGAGGCAGGTATAACAGTGAACTGTTTTCTTCCTGAGAGAGGTACCGTTCCACAGGAGATAAGAAACAATATTAAAGCCAGGTTGATGAATTTAAGTTTTTGCATCGTGTGTTGGTTTTTTGTTGTAAAGGTCCATCATCAGATCCATGAGTGATCGTTAAGTCAGGTATTTATATCCGTTGCCGAACTGTTTCTCCATTTCCGCCAGATCCATTCTCTATAGGTATTCCTAAAACAACGTATCCTCCATCTTGGTTCAGGTTGATTTAAATTTACCGATAAAACAGATTGATTAAAAATAAACAAATTTCCTTCCTGACCAACCAAACCTGTCTTCGGTTACATTCTGATGTATGATCTGTTGCTGCAATAAAAAATGGATGGATTTGACCCACATAACTTTGGTTTTTCGTGTTACTATATGAAGGATTATAGATTCACTAATGTTTAACCAAAAACCTATTCAATGTGAGAAACAAGATTTTGACATTCACTTTGACCCTTTTGCTGAGTTTTGTCTTTGAATGCTTACATGCTCAGCAGGGGGTGCAGGCCTCCGGTGGAGATGCCTCAGGAAGCCAGGGTTCCAAAAGTTACTCCATCGGACAGATTGTTTACCTTACCAATACCTCTGATATGGGAACGCTGGTCCATGGGCTTCAAATCCCCTATGAAATAACTGTAGTAACGGCCGTGGAAGGGTCAGATCACGTAAGGCTGACTTTTTCTGCTTATCCCAATCCCGTCTCGGATATTCTGATGTTGGTAACGGAACAGGCAGACAAGCGAGTCCTTTATTATCATCTCTACAACCTTAACGGGAAATTGGTTCAAAGCTCGAAGATTGCTTCCAGCCAGACCAGCCTTTCTATGGATGGCCTTCAGCCTGCCATCTACTTCCTTAAAGTCACGGACCATGAAAAGGTCCTGAAAACCTTTAAAATCATAAAAAAATAATTCGTTATGAAACAACTATTTACCTTTATCGTAGCTATTGTACTCATCGTACCAGCATGGGCCCAGAGCCCGCAAATGATCAGCTATCAGGCACTGATACGCGACAGCCAGGATGCACTTGTTGCGGATGCACAAATAGGCATACAGATCAGCATTCTCCAGGGGTCGGCGAATGGCGAGGTTGTCTATACCGAAACCCATAGCCCCACCACCAACGCCAATGGCCTGGTGACGCTGGAGATTGGTAATGGCACTTCTTCGGGAGATTTTTCTGACATCAATTGGGCCGAAGGAAAATATTTCATCAAAACGGAGACCGACCCGGCGGGAGGGACAGATTATACGATTACGGGCACAAGCCAACTGCTCAGTGTTCCTTATGCCCTGCATGCAGGGACAGCCGACAGTCTCTCCGGATCATTACCCGAGACCGACCCCCTTTTTAGTGCTTCGGCAGCCAGCGGAATCACCGAGTCTGATACATCGGCCTGGAACAAAAAACTGGATCAGGAGATGGACGGTGATCCGGAAAATGAGATGCAGTCCTTTTCCGTATCGGGGACCGGTGATACCCTGTTTCTTTCCAAAAGCAACTACGTAATTGTTCCCGGCATCAGCGAAGCCAATTCAGGAGGAGATGGTGGTTCCGGGGATCTGGCACCTTTGCATGAGCCGGCTTTGGAAATCCAGTTCGATGATGATCCCTACAACCACAATATGCACATTGCTTCGGACGGCGACCATTACTACACGGTCAACGGTGGTGATTATCAATACGGAAGGATCAATAAATATACTCTTGCCGGGGAGTTTGTAGCAACCTATGACATTGACCTGGATTTTCGCAGCATCATGTACAATCCCTCCGACGGGTACTTTTATGGCTGCGGCTTTGAAGCGGACTGGAACGAACGAAACATCTACAAGATTACCAGCATAGAAGAGGGTACGTTTGAGAGGCTCTATACCAACCTCTATGATTATGAACAGGCCAGCACAGCTATGAGCTCCGACGGCCAGTTCATCTATGCCTTTGATTCAGGTACCCTCAAGAAGTACCGGCTTTCCGATGGTGAACTTGTTGAAACCCTCACAGGCTTCAACCACGGATCCGGCAACTATGGAGGAGATGGTGCTGTGGCGGTGGATCCTGATTACATCTACACCTGGGATGCTTCTTCCCGCACGGTTTACGTTTATGACCATTCCGGATCCCTGCAGCAGACAATGGCATTGAAACATGGTGACAACGGCCACAGCTTATCTTTTGTGGATGGTTATCTGTTTGTTTCCGTTGATGGGGACTATTCGACCGGTACCTGGTACGGATACAACATTCGAAAACCCTTGTCACCGGCACAACCCATTAGTGTGGAAAGCACTCCCAAACAAGAGCGGGCTGGAACACGCGAGAAACCAGAGGAAGACAGTAGCCAAAAATAGAACTCCTTCTTCCCCCATTTCTCATCACAGCACCCAGTATCCTCATCCACTGGGTGCTTTTTTTTACTTATTCTAGCTGCATCACCGGCATCCTGGAGGATTTTCTTCCTCAGAGACACTGACATTGGATCCGGAAAACAGAAAAAACGAATTGAAGAAGCAAAGGTTCAAAGCAAAACGGGATCAATGAGCACAAAGTTGAAAAGGAGCAAAGAAATTTCGGTTCTTTTTTTTTGAGAATAAAAAAAGAGCCTTATATTTGCATCGCTGCAATTGGAAAATGGGCAGCGTTCTATAAATATCCGGGCGATTAGCTCAGTTGGTTCAGAGCACCTGCCTTACAAGCAGGGGGTCGATGGTTCGAATCCATCATCGCCCACA
>JAGXLC010000344.1 GCA_018334875.1 Bacteroidales bacterium
TTTTTACATGAGGACAGGCAAACACCGGCATTATTGTGGCTGACTGCTTCAATTCCATGCCTGCCGGCCACACTCAATACAGAAATGTCGCGAACTATAATGTTCTTAGAATATACTGCCCGCACGGCCCATAAGGGAACATTTTTGAGGGTGATCCCTTCAACCAGAATATTTTTTGATTTCCATGGAACAATAAATGAAGGCCGCAGGCCTTCTGCTCCTGCTCCCTTGCCATAGTTTCTTCTTGACAGGGTAGTTTTGGTAGCTATACGACGAGGTTCGCCTTGTTTGGCTCCGCGCTCGTATTTTAGTGCCCATTCCCACCACCAGTCTCCTTCTGCCTTCAACATGCCTTTGCCGGTAATAGCAATGTTCTCAACATTTGGAGCATATATAAAAGGTGAATAGTTATAACACTCAACTCCTTTGATGCGATCGGGGACGACAGGCAGATAAGTTTTAGGCTCAGAGGGAAAGTGAACGACAGCTCCTTTGGTAATCCGCAGGTTGATGTTGCTTTTCAGATGAA
This sequence comes from Bacteroidales bacterium, assembly GCA_018334875.1. Classification (NCBI taxonomy): domain Bacteria; kingdom Pseudomonadati; phylum Bacteroidota; class Bacteroidia; order Bacteroidales; species Bacteroidales bacterium. The sequence continues at coordinate 530 of JAGXLC010000344.1, forward strand.
TGGGACCCGTCAGCCATTCTCCGGCAGGAATAAGTACTGTACCTCCGCCTGCTTCACTGCATGCTTTGATTGTTTTGGCAATGGCTTCTGTATTTATAAATCCCTTCTTGGCTTTAGCTCCGTAATCCCGAATGTTGAATGTTTGATCAGGGAATTTCGGCCGTTTTAAACGGGGCATATCAAAAGGAGCATCGATTGATGCAATTTTGCGAGGAACTGCATCTTGTGCATGAACATCTGGTGTAAAATCATTGGGAATAATCAGGGCTATAACTATAATCCAGAGGTTCTTGATTTTTTTCTTGCTCATTGGTCTGAATATTTATTATTTGGTTTTACAAACTTTTTTCAAGATCTTCCCACTTTACATTCCAATTGCCGTTATCGGGAAATCCGGGGTTTTTTTTCTTACAGCCCTTCCAGCCAGCGCACATTAATGCAACTGCTTTCAGCAGTCCCCCGTTGCCGGGAAGATAAATCTTTAAACGATCGCTTTGATAATTGTGGCGTTTTTAAATTCACAATGTTGTTTATGAAAACTTGATTTATTATTATAATATAAACGTAAGATTTTATTTTTAAATTGAAGCATATTTTCTTTAAAGATTTCTGGTTTTAGTTCAAACCATTTTTCAACAGCTTGATAGGGAGTTTTTACATTAAGTTCTTTTCTCAGTTTAGGCAAATTTCTATGTAAAGAGAATTTTTTTGCTTAATTTTAATGGTTGATTAATAGGCTCTTTACTATCTAAGTTTTCCGAATCACTGCTTATTTATAATAATTTACTGTCATCCAATGAAATAATTAATATGTTTGATGAGGCACTCGAAAATGAAGATAATCATAAAATAAGAATGGCCATGAAAAAGAGACATTTGCACATCACAATTTATATCTTTGTTGCAGCCCTTTTAGCCGGGGTTGTTTATTGGTATTACAGGGCAGATAATCCCACCCGACAGGCCGCTCGTATATTGGATGAGACCGGTACTGAAGGCGGCCTGGTAGTACATCTGGGATGTGGCAATGGCAAGCTCACCGCCGGGCTCCATGCCAGTGACCGATACCTGGTGCATGGCCTTGCCAGGGACAAAGAATCCGTAGAGAAAGCCCGCAGGTATATTCACAGCCGGGATCTGTACGGGCCGGTAACCGTTGAACGGTTGGATGACAACAACCTTCCCTACACAGACAATCTGGTAAACCTTCTTGTAGCCGAAAATTTAGATGGTGTTTCCATGGATGAGATCATGCGCGTGCTCTCGCCCAATGGTATTGCCTATATCAAAGAAGAGGGTGAATGGCATGCAAGAGAAAAAGACCATCCTGACAATACCGATGAATGGAGCCATCATCTTCACGGGCCTTCGAACAATGCAGTTGCCAGGGATACGGAAGTAGAACCGCCCCGGCACCTGCAGTGGAAAGGAGGCCCCATGTTCTCCCGCAGCCATGAACTGATACCCAGCATACGGGCCATGGTCAGCTCGGGAGGCCGTATTTTCTATGTCATTGATGAAGCGCCCCTGGGGATTAAAGATCCGCGGGTGCCCTCCCAATGGAGACTTGTGGCACGGGATGCTTACAACGGGGTAATTTTATGGAAGCGTCCAGTCAAAGGAGATTCTACAGTGGCCTATACCAAGTCAATGAGCAGAAACCACTGGGTAGGTTACAAAGGAAGTCCATCTACAAAGGAAGATGACGGTACTCCGGGGGTGAAGCCCGAATGCCTGGTAGCCGATGGAGATAGAGTTTATGTAACCCTCAGCAAAAATTCAACAGTAAGCGTGCTAAATGCGTCTACCGGCCAAACGGTTCAAGAGCTGTCCCATACCGACGGCACCCGAAAAATATTGTACCACCGCGATAACCTGGTGCTTCACCGGGAACCGGGCAGAAGCAATCAGGGGGATATCATTCAGACAATCGACCTCTCATCGGGTGAAGTGCTGTGGGAGATCAGTGAAGAAAGTCTTGTTCCCCGCTCGCTTGCCGCCAGACAAAACCGTGTGTTTTATCACAATACCCGTGGTATTGTGGCAGTGGATCTGGAGAGCGGAGAGGAGCTTTGGAACAGCCGGCAGCAGGAATCCGAAGCGCTGCAGTGGGGGAATTCCGGAAAGATGGTGGTCACCGATGAGGTGGTACTATTCCAGAGCACCCGCCATCTTGTTGCCCTTTCTCCTGAAAATGGTGAATTGCTGTGGAAAAATCCCGGCTCTCAAAGCAACAATCCACCTTTGTTTGTAGCCGGAGGACTGGTTTGGAGCGGAGAGCCAGAGTTCTTAAACCGGAAGATCAAAAACAGCGGGCCGCTGGATGCCTCTAAGGCACCCTATGATCACATTTATCGTGCCGGCGGTGGATCCTACTATTCATTACCTCAAATTAGAAATACCATAGTTGAAAAAGAAGGTTATGAGCCTTTAAATGGAAAAGTAAAAAGAACTATAAAAGTAAAAAATCTACTTTCGCCTGGCCATCATTTCCGTTGTTACCCGGGAAAAGCCACCAGCCGGTACCTTTTATGGAACAAGCGAGGTATAGAATTTATGGACCTTACCGGTGACAACCATATGAGACATGACTGGCTCAGGGGTATGTGCCATCTTGGCTTCATGCCGGCCAACGGCATGATTTATATGCCTCCTCACCAGTGCTTTTGTTACCCGGCTTCTAAAATAGATGGCTTCAATGCCGTTGTGGGCCGGCTGGATTCCCTGCGCTGGTCTTCAGAGCATGCAGCCCATCCCCTTGAACAAGGTTCGGCATATGAGACTGAACTTAAAGAACCGGCGTCCCGTTCAGATCAATGGCCCATGTACCGCCATGACAGCAAACGAAGCGGCAGCCTTCCTTCCGGTATTCCGGAAAACCTGACCAGGCAATGGGAGAAAAACCTGGGAGGGGAGCTGACCCAACCTGTTGTGGCAGGTGGAAAGCTGTATGTCTCTCAGATCAACTCGCACCGGATTTATTGCATGGAAAGCCAATCCGGTGACATCGAATGGTCCTTCACAGCCGGAGGGAAAGTGGACTCCTCCCCGACTTATTACCGGGGTTTGCTTCTTTTCGGTGCCTCTGACGGCTGGGTTTACTGTCTGAGGGCTTCTGACGGTGAGCTTGTATGGCGGTTCCGAGGTGCACCTCATGATAGGCAGATCGTCTCCTTCGGCCAGCTGGAATCACCCTGGCCTGTTCATGGCAGTGTGCTGGTGAAGGATGATGTGGTTTATTGCCTGGCTGGTCGGTCTTCCCATATTGATGAAGGAATGTACATGTTTGGCCTTGATCCCCAAACCGGAGAAAAACTTTATGAGAATCAACTGAAGACCCCCCGGCCCAATATACCGGAGGAACACGGCCGACCGTCTGATATGGAGGGAATGCGATCAGTGATTCTGGTGGGTCAAGGCGACTATATTTATCTTCGGCGGGCCAAATTCAACAGACAACTGGAAAAACTTGATAATCAAAATATTACCAAACTAGGAGATCGAAATGTAGGATTGCATCTGTTCTCCAATACAAATTTACTTGATAATTCCCGATGGGATAGAAGGTATTGGATGTATTCATCCCGCTGGCCCGGCTTCTATTTTGCTCATCAGGCACCGAAGAGTGGTTCTATTCTTGTTTTCAATGACTCGGTCACTTATGCCAATAAACATTATGACCGCATATCCGACCACAGCCCCTACCATGTGCATGGGCAAGGAAATCTATTGTATGCCGATGACAACGATACAGAACCCATTCTGGTGGGAGAAGACGAA
>JAGXLC010000345.1 GCA_018334875.1 Bacteroidales bacterium
GCCACATCACCCGAAAAATTATAGTGTCGGGGAAGGGAACGGGCAGTGCCCCTTTTGACGGCATCCTGCAGCATCATGGTGATCTGTTCGGCAATCTTTTCATCCAGCACCTGCCGGGGATTATTCCTTGAGTTGAAGGTTTCCAGAACTTTACCCTCCGAGTTCTCTATTCTCAACAGCACTTTACCTTTCAAAGGGTTTCCGTCATTGGCAAAACCGGTGTAAGCCTCCGCCAGTTCCCTTACCGATGCATTCACGGTACCAAGGGCCAGTGAAGGCCCTTCAGGAAAAGCAGAGTTTATGCCCATATTTTTGGCAAGCCGGATGGTTGAATCTATGCCTGCTTTCATCAGTAGCTGTACCGAAATGGTATTGACAGAATTCACCAGTGCATCCCGGAGCGAATAGACTCCTCCATATTTCCGGTTTGCATTGTTGGGCGTCCAGTGGTCATAATCTTCGTAAACAATGCTGTCATTGGGATAGTAATGGCATGGTTCTGCGCCATTTTGAAGGGCATTGGCATACACAAAAGGTTTGAAGGTAGATCCGACCTGTCGCTTTGAAGTGACATGGTCGTATTTAAAAAAACGATGGTCAATGCCCCCGAGCCAGGCCAAAATATGGCCGTTATGGGGATCCATGGCCATAAAGCCTGCATTAAGCATGGAAAGATAATGCTTTACCGAATCAATGGGTGACATTTTAACCCTTTTCAGTCCGTCCCAGGTGAATATCTCCATTGATTTTTCCTCGTAAAGAGAAGATTCCCTGTTCCATATCGATTCATCCTTATAGGCAGGGATACCGGCGAGTATCTCTCTGACCAGGGATTGATGCCTTTGGTTATTGGCGATACTGAGCTGACGGTCGAACATCTTCTGAAGTCCGGGCATGTGTTTGCTTACTGCTTCTTCTGCATATTCCTGCAAGTTGCCGTCTATGGTGGTATATACTTTAAGTCCGTCGGTGTAGAGATTATAGGGTTCTCCGTTGGGTTTGGTATGGTTCTTACACCATTCTTTGAGCTTTGGGCGCAGGTATTCCCGCAGGTAAGGCGCCAATCCATGGTTATGGCCGACGGGAGTATAGTTCACTCTTAGCGGTTTATCCATCAACTTTTGGGCTGTATCCTGGCTGAGATAATTGTATTTTGCCATCTGGGAAAGCACTACATTCCTTCGTTCCCTTGACCTTTCGGGATTTTTACGGGGATTATAGTAGCTGGTGCCCTTGAGCATACCGATTAACATGCAGGCCTGCTCCAGGCTCAAATCTGAAGGAAGCTTGTTGAAATAGAGCTGGGAGGCATTTTTTATCCCAAAAGTATATTCCCCGAAGGGCACGGTATTCAGATACATCTGGAGAAGCCGTTCTTTGGAGTACAGATTTTCCAGCCTCCATGCAATGATCATTTCACGTATTTTGCTTCCTATAAGCGCTATGTGGCTGTCACCCCTTCTGGGATACAGGTTTTTTGCCAGTTGCTGGGTAAGGGTACTGCCTCCTCCCGAACTTTCATCACCCAATAGAATGGTGCGAAACATTACACGGAAGATGCTCCTGGTATCGATTCCATGATGCTCAAAATAACGGGCGTCTTCGGTGGCAAGAAGGGAATGGATGATTTCGGCAGGGATGTGTTCGAAGTGAATGCTGTTCCTGTTTTCGAAATAGTACCGCCCCATCAACTGGCCATCACTGGTATATATTTCAGTGGCAAGCGCCTGCTTGATATTTTTCAGTGTTTGTGTATCGGGAATGTCACCATATTTGCCGTGATAGGTATTGTACCCGGTATAGGCAACCAATCCTGAAAAAAGCATCATGACAATGAGCCACACCCTGGCGGAGGAGAGGTAGGTTTTGAGTTGTTTCTTTAATTGATGGGATTTGGGAATAGCGGGAATTTTGATTTTTCCTGCAGGTTGGACCTCATCCCTTATTCTGATTTCCTTTTTATCTTCGAGGGGTTTTACGGTTCTCTTTTTTTGTTGATCCCGGCCTTTCCGTTGCTCTAAATCTGCTGTTTCCTTTTTACCTGTTTCCTGATGCTGAAAAGGAATTTTTTTGTCAGGGTATGATTTTCTATAGGGGTAATTGCGCCGGATACGCTTTAGCTCGCCATACAGATCACGGACCCTTTTCTTCAGGTTTTCCATTTCCTCTTTTGAAATGGACCCTGTATTCCTGAAATCAAGGATATACTGCTCTATTTCCCGAATCTCATGTAATATTTTGTCTATTTTGTGGTTGAGATCCATGATTTAAGGCTTCGCAAGTGTTTTGATCAAATTCTAAATCAGTAAACTAAATGATTTTTTTTATTTTCAGGGTAGTATTGTTTAGCATGTAAGTCTCTGAACAAAAGTAAGGAATATTCTGGAAAAATGAAAAATTGTCTAATTGGCTAATCCACGTAATCTTTTAATACCTCTTTTAGTCCACCTAGCCTGTTTTGAATAATTTGCCAAACTTCCTCGGCATCAATGCCAAAATAATTATGAGCAATAATGTTTCTAAATCCTACTACCCTTTGCCAGTCAACTTTACCGCTAGTTTGAGCCTTTATTTCCCAGGATAACTTGTCAGCCATCTCTCCAATTACAACAAAATTCATCATGGTTGCATCAAACGATTTTGTATCCTCAAAGAATTCATCGGCATTTTTGAATCCGGCAGTGTAATCCAGTATTTTTTCAATCGAGTCAAGGATTGAAACGATACATGCAAAGTCTTTATGTGATGTTTTAGACATATCGGGCTTGCGAAAGAATATGTTTTTTAATTATCGGTTTAATATATTTTTCCCGGCATATATCAACAGGTCGATTAAATTGTTTTTTAATTTCATCTCCTAACTGTTTCTTTACCATATATAAATCTTTAACCTGGTCGTCGAATTCTACAATTATATCTATATCACTCTGTTCTGATTGATCTCCACTGGCAACTGATCCAAATACTCCAATTTTGGTGAGATGATATTCTCTCATTAATCGATCTTTGTTGCTTGATAAATAGTTTAATATTTGGTAAGTGTCGTTCATATTCAATTTATTTTACACAAAAATACAATTATTTTGGAGTTTTATTACGGACTCATTTTGCTATAATCTGCAATTTTTGCATAAAGTGAATATCTATTTTCTTTCTCTATTATTCATTTACTTTAGTTTATAAGAATCGGAATGAATAGATGAATTGATTACCCGGGAATCATCTTCTTTAGTTCTTCCCAGGAGTAAGTATTGATCACATCTTTGGGTCCCAGCCAGGCTCTCCTGGCCTGGTTGACACCGAAACGCATGTAGCCCAGGTTATCCAGGTTGTGGGCATCTGTGGATAGGGCCATTTTAACGCCTTTATCTTTGGCCATCCTTGCATAGATGTCGGACAGGTCCAGCCGGTCGGGGGCAGCGTTGATCTCCATGAAGCAGCCTTTTTCAGCAGCCGCATCGAGGATCTTTTCCATATCCAGCTCATATCCTTCGCGCTTGCCGATCATCCTGCCGGTGGGGTGGGCCATGATATGGAAATAGGGACTTTCCATGGCCTTCAATACACGATTGGTCTGTTTCTCCCGGCTCAGGTTCATGTTGTAGTGGATGGCCACCACCACAATATCCAGCTTTTTGAGTATGTCATCCGAAAGATCTAGTGTTCCGTCTTCCAGGATGTCCACTTCTATGGACTTGAGGATTTTTAGGTTCTGGATTTTTTCATTGAGTTGGTCCACCGCTTCTATATGCTGAGCCAGCCTTTTTTCATCCAGCCCGTGGGCCATGGTCACCCGTTTGGAATGATCGGTGATGGAAAAATATTCGTACCCCTTTTTACGTGCCCCCTCTGCCATCTCTTCCAGTGTGAACTTGCCGTCGGAGGCTTTGGTGTGTGACTGAAAATCGCCTTTGATGTCCTCCATGGTGACCAGGTTGGGCAGTGTATTGTTTTGTGCGGCTTCCACCTCGCCCCTGTTTTCCCGCAGCTCGGGTTCGATATAGGACAGGCCGATCTGGTTGTACATCTCTTCTTCCGTTTGGCCGGCCTTCCAGGTTTCTCCGCGATAGATGCCGTATTCATTGATTTTGTATTCCTGTTCCTGGGCAATGCGGCGGATGGCCACGTTATGGGCTTTGGAGCCTGTGAAATATAACATGGCAGCACCATAACTTTTTCCGGGGATGACCCGGAGGTCGACCTGCAGGCCAGTACGGAGTATCACCGATGATTTGGTTTCGCCGTGGGCAATGACTTCCTTCACCTCCTCATAGCTTACAAAGCGGTTCATAACCTCCGTTGGATTGT
>JAGXLC010000346.1 GCA_018334875.1 Bacteroidales bacterium
CTTTCAAAGGGCTTACTGAAACGTGCCACGAAAAAAACAGGATATTCTTTGGGTCTTCTCCGGGTAGGCCCGTTTACCGTATAGCCTGCTATTTCCCTGTCATTAACGATCCGTGCCTCACCCTCTGTCATTTGGGATGGACCAAGTCTTCCTCCCAGATTAAACAATATCCGGCTTTCTTCGGAAGCAGGAAAAGTGTACCTGTGAAAACCTACCCTGGTGGTGGAGGTAAGTTCCGCATCCACCCCATAGCGGTCAAGGTGAACATAATGATAGCCGGGTCGGGCTTCTTCCCGCTGGTGGCTGAATTTCGACTCGTAAGCCTCAACTCCTTTCCGGGGATCAACGTCTTCAACCACCGGTAATACAGAAACCCCTGCCAATTGCCAGGCGTGTATATGACTGAATCCAACGATGGTATCCCTTTCATACCGGTAACCTGCGCCCCAGGCTCCACCAATCCGGGTATCGGGGCTAAGATTGACCATTCCAAAAGGCCGGCAGGCAGAGGAAAAATAGAACCATCTTGAGTTCGCTGCATCGATCATCGGATTTACCCACTGAACGGCATTGTAATAAGGAACTTTTGAAGTTTGTTCTTTTTGACCTTCCTGACTGTATCCTTTAAAGACAATCATTAATAAAAACGGGATGAGTAGATATTTTTTTTGCATATTTTTTTGATTTATAATTTATTAAAATTGGGATTCGGTATTTTTTTAATGGGGACTTTTCTTGCGAAAAATTCCCGAACATGCTCAAATTTATAATTCAAAACAAAAACAAATCATTCCTTACTGCAATCAGTAAGGTAAGGCCTAATAACAGACTGCCAAAGATCGTAGCCTTTGGGGTTCATATGAAGCATATCATCACGGAAAATATCTTTCCTTATATCTCCGTTTGTACTGACCATTAACTGAAACACGTCAATAAACCGCACGTTGGGTTTCTTTTCACAAAATTCACGAACCAGGTGATTGGCCTTTTTGAATTCGCTCTGCCACTTCTCTCGCGCTGGGCTGGGTTTAGTGGAAACATAGTCCACGATGGTACCTGGGAGATATACTTCCACCATACGGGTAAAAGTGATTACATCCCGGAGGTATTCTTCCGCCGACTTTCCCGCGGCGATGTCATTATCCCCTTCATAAACGATGATCTGACACGGTTTATAAGGAGCGACAATGTCATCAAAAAAGTAAATGACATCGGACAAATGCGAGCCCCCGAAAGAGCGATTGAAGACCTTGTAATGTGGAAAATCCTCTTTCAACGTTTTCCAAATTCTGAAAGAAGAGCTTCCTATAAATAATATGGATCCTTTCTCAGGTGGATTTTTCCGATCTTCCTTCTTAAAAGCCTCTATTGCATCCTCCCACATAGATGCCCGGGAATATTCTTGTTGGGCATAAGAAAACAGTGAAATGCAACAGCACAAGGTCAACAACAATATAAAATGTTTCATAAAAATAATATTTTTAGCTGCTTTGCTAATTTGGACAAGCCAAAAAGGAAACACATTAAATTCCTTGAAAGCATCCTGTTTGGTTTTGGCTTGTCCAAATCAGGGAAATTCCGGCAAAGGAGCATCATTTTCTTTCAGCCACTGCTCCAGGTGATGAATCAGTTTATCACGGACCTGTGGACGATCTTCTGCCAAATTATGTTCTTCTCCCTGATCCCCGTCTAAATTGTAGAGTTTAATTTCTCTTGTCTCATAGAACTTCATTAATTTCCACGGGCCGGAGCGGATCACACTTACCGGCGTGGTACGCCAAGGATTATTGGGGTATCCCGGGAAATGCCAGTAAAGGGCATTACGATCAATTGTCTGATCCGGGTCTTTTAACAGGGGAAGCAGGCTTTTCCCGTCTAACTGATAATCCTTAGATTGCTCGATACCTGCTGCTTCCAGATAAGTCGGGTAAAAATCAATGCTTATTACGGGCTCATCACTGATGCTTCCGGGAGTAGTTAGTCCGGGCCAGCGGACAATCATCGGCACACGTATACCGCCCTCGTAAAATGTTCCTTTCCCTCCTTTCAGGGGTGAATTGCTGGTAACATTGTTTTCTTCATGTCCCAAAAATCCATATCCACCCCGGCCTCCGTTATCGGAATAAAAGATAAGCATGGTATTATCGGAAATACCTGCTGTTTCCAGGGCATCCATGATCTTGCCTACATTCCTGTCCATTATTTCAATCATCGCTGCATAGGTTGCATGACGATGGCCTCTGTCCGGCTCTTTTTGTTCATACTTCTCAACTATCTCCTCAGGCGCCTGAAAAGGACTGTGGGGTGTATAAAAAGACAAGTTAAGATAAAACGGGCCTTCTTTATGATTATGAATAAACTCAATGCCTTTCCGTGTCAGATAATCGGTAAGATATTCTTCTTCCCGGCCATCATCGATATAAGGGTTATTATTCGGGCGGAAATATCCTCCTTCCCAATTCCGCGGATTACCTGCACTATATCCGCCTATATTGACATCATAACCTTGCTGCTTCGGGCCATATTCCGGAGGATTGCCCAAATGCCATTTGCCTATCAGGGCGGTTGTGTAACCGGCCCGGCTTAACATTTGTGCATCGGCAATTTTTTCAGTAGGCAAATTATCCGCATTCGTAGCCGGGATCATTTCTCCCGGACCGGAGCTTCCTACATGGTAGATGGGCTGGTTGGGATAATACTGGCCGCTTATCAGGGCAGCCCGTGTGGGAGCAGAATTGGCAGCATTGGTATAGGCCTGGGTAAATTTCATACCCTGTTGTGCCAGCCGGTCGATGTTTGGAGTCTCATAATAGCTTCGGTTCAGGGGATCAAAACAGTTAATATCTGCAAAGCCTAAATCATCGGCCATAATAAAAACGATGTTGGGTCTCTTCTCTTCCAAACGGTCTTCTCCGGGATTACCGCCGGCAATCGCCTGGAAAGCTGCTATCTTAGTAAAGATCACAATCAATAAGGTGAGTACCGACTTCTTATCCATACATTTTACTATTTCTGAACTACTCATAATATAATTAAAAATTAAAAGTTACATCAGCACAAAGATAACGAATACGGGATTCATAGACAGATTGAAATAAACCGGCTAATCCGTTCTCATGGTTACTCCTTTCACTACATCTGCTTTCCACTGTCGATACTCATCCAGCAGTTCCTCTACCTTTCCGGGATTTTCCGGGGCCAGGTCATTGGATTCATACCGGTCGGCCTCCAGATCAAACAGCAGGGTATCGGATTCGGTGATCATGAGCTTCCACTTACCTTTTCGTACCGCCTTTTGTCCCCGGTAGCGCCATACCACCGTTCGCTCCGGCAATGTTTCACCCTGAAACAGCAGTGGAGAAAGGTCTATACCGTCGAGGCTCAGGGTATCGGGCCTTTTCGTATTTGTTATGGAAAGCATGGTGGGAAAAAGGTCAAAAGAGACAGCCAGCTCATCGCTGCTGCCGGGCTCAATTTTTCCCTTCCAGTAAGCTACAGCCGGCACACGGTGTCCGCCTTCCCAGAGCGTGCCCTTATCGCCCCTCAGGTTCCCGTTGCTTCCAAACCGGGCGCCGTTGTCGGAACAGAATACCACAAAGGTCTCTTCCTCCAGATCAAGATCACGCAGGGTTTTCATAACCCGGCCAACGCCTTCATCCATTACCTCCACCATTTCCCGGTAAGTGGCCGCGGTATCTTCTACAGGCCCAAGGTAAGAAAAATCCCGGTCAGGATACCGATATGCCGTATCATTTCTTCCCTGGAAAGGAACATGGGGCGCTTCATGGGGTATATACAAAAGAAAAGGTCTATCTTTATTTTCCCGGATAAACTCCACGGAATGATCCGTAATCAAATCCGTAACATAGCCTTCCTCGCGGATGGTATCCAGGTTGTGCCACCAATCGTAGATACCGGCATTGTCGTAATGCGAGTGATAATCGATGTTACCACTCACATATCCGTAAAACTCATCAAATCCCTGATGAACGGGATTGAATTTCTTTTTATACCCCAGGTGCCACTTGCCCATAATGCCTGTGGTATAGCCTGCATCTTTCAATACATCCGCAAAAGTAATTTCGGAAGGCGCCATGCCAGTCTGGCGGGTTTCTCCCCTCACATAGATCACCCCTTCCAGTCCGCTGCGCTGCTGGTAGCGGCCGGTCAGCAGTGCCGCCCTTGTGGGAGTGGATACCGAGCTGTTGGAATGGTAATCGGTAAAGGTAAGCCCGTGTTCAGAAAGCGAATCGATGTTGGGGGTCTGGATGTATTCACTGCCGTAGCAACTCAGATCACC
>JAGXLC010000347.1 GCA_018334875.1 Bacteroidales bacterium
ACCGAACTCAAAACACTCCAGGCTACAGGTATAATGACTGTAACCTGGAGTGTTTAGGTCATTCGAAAATTGGTTATTGTAATTCCCCGCCTGCCGTCGGGGCAGGTATTTGAAATTTGTGATTTGTTGTTTGGAATTTTAGCCTGCATTATTCAAAAACGAATCCCGCTGGTAAGCGGGATTCGTTTTTGAATGCGGGATGGTTTGCGGGATGGATGCAGGCAACCCCGCATTAGAAAAACCGGCTTTTTGCGAAATTTATTGAAGCAAAAAGCCAGGTTTTTCAATAGCGTCAGAATTATTCAAGAATAATTCGGGTTAGAATGTTGCCATCCACCTTTCATTTCCCCAATATATTGCCTTATTCCAGCGGTTCAGCGCCGGGTCTTCCATGGCAGTTTTTGTACTTCCTCCCGCTGCCGCAGGGGCATAGTTCGTTTCTGCCGACCTTACGGCCAACCTTTACCGGCTCGGGCTTGCGCTGGCCGCCGCCTCCACCGCCGCCGCTGGCAACGGCTTCGGGTCGCTTCGTCTCATACTGGCTCATATCCACCTGACGTCGGCGCTGGGCTTCCTGAATGTCTTCTGAGTCCTCAATGGGGATATGCCCTTTGATCAACGTAGCGGCCACATCTTTACTGATCTTCTCCAGCATATTCTTGAACAGCTCAAAAGCTTCAAATTTGTAGATCAACAACGGATCCTTCTGCTCATAGGTAGCATTCTGTACGGACTGTCGCAGATCGTCCATCTCACGAAGGTGTTCTTTCCAGGCCTCATCAATGGTAGCAAGGATCACATTCTTCTGATATGATTTCACCAATTCACGCCCTTCCGATTCATAGGAATTTTTCAGGTTGGTAACCACCTGGATGGTTTTGGTTCCATCGGTTATGGGTACTACTATATTTTCATACTGATGGGAATGTTTTTCATAAACCTCTTTAATCACAGGAAAAGCCTGGCTGGCGATGGTTTCCTCTTTCCGTTTGTAGCTTTCTTTCACTATTTCATGAAGCCGGTTTACTATTTCCTGACCGTCAAGTTTTAAAAACTCCTCCTCAGTTACCGGTGAATCAATGGAAAGGGTACGGATCAGCTCAAACTTGAATCCTTCGAAATCGGAGCTGTCCTGGTAATTATCCACCAGGGCCTCGCAAACATCACGCATCATATTGGCGATGTCCACGCTCAGGCGCTCTCCGAACAGGGCGTGCTTTCTGCGTTTATAGATTACCTCCCTCTGGGAGTTCATCACATCGTCATAATCCAGCAAACGTTTACGGATACCAAAGTTATTCTCTTCCACTTTACGCTGTGCCCTTTCTATGGAACGGGAAATCATGGAATGCTGGATAACTTCTCCCTCTTTCAGACCCATTCTCGCCATTACATTGGCAATCCGGTCGGAGCCAAATAAACGCATCAGATCGTCTTCCAGAGAAACGAAGAACTGGGAGGAACCAGGATCCCCTTGCCTGCCGGCACGTCCGCGCAACTGCCTGTCGATCCTTCTGGATTCATGCCTTTCGGTTCCTACAATAGCCAATCCTCCGGCTGCCCTTGTTTCCGGAGAAAGCTTGATGTCGGTACCCCTACCGGCCATATTGGTGGCGATGGTAACATTACTGGATTTACCGGCTTCAGCAATAATATCGGCCTCTTTCTGGTGGAGCTTGGCGTTTAACACATTGTGCTTGATTCCGCGAATCCTGAGCATCTTGCTAAGCAATTCGGAAACATCTACTGATGTAGTTCCCACCAGAACGGGCCGGCCCTTCTCAATGAGACTCTGGACTTCTGCAATAACGGCGTTATATTTTTCCCGTTTGGTACGATAAACCATATCGTCCCTGTCATCACGAACAACGGGTTCATTGGTAGGAACCACCACGACATCCAGCTCATAAATGTCCATAAACTCACCTGCTTCTGTTTCGGCAGTACCCGTCATACCTGCAAGCTTATGATACATGCGGAAGTAATTCTGAAGCGTAATGGTAGCAAAAGTTTGTGTGGCAGCTTCAACCTTAACGTTCTCCTTGGCTTCAATGGCCTGGTGCAGACCGTCGGAATACCTTCTCCCTTCCATGATACGGCCTGTTTGCTCGTCCACGATCTTCACCTTATTGTCCATCACCACATATTCCTGTTCCTTCTGAAACAAGGTATAGGCTTTTAATAATTGCTGAAGGGTATGGACACGTTCGGATTTGACCGCATAATCGCGCAACAGCTCATCCTTTTTGGCCAGTTTCTCGTCCTCGCTAAGATCTTCTTTCTCCAGTTCAGCAAGCTCGCTTCCGATATCCGGCAGTATGAAGAAATTGGGATCATCGGATTCCGATGTGATGACATCAATGCCTTTATCGGTCAATTCAATGGCATTGCTCTTTTCATCGATGATAAAATAGAGGTCATCGGTAACCTTATGCATGTGCTTGCTGTTGTCCTGCATGTAATAGTTTTCAGTCTTCAGCATAAGGGCCTTGTTTCCCTCCTCGCTCAAAATCTTGTGAAGGGCTTTATTTTTCGGAAGCCCCTTATAAGCCTGCAATAACTTAAAACCGCCTTTTTCCGTGTCGCCTTCATTAAGTGCTTTTCTGGCATCAGTAATGATCTGGTTGACCAGCTTTTTCTGGGCATTTACCAACCTTTCTATTTTGGGCTTGAGATCCTGAAACTGTTCTGTACTTTCCTGTGGCACGGGCCCGGAAATGATCAAAGGCGTTCGCGCATCATCAATCAGCACCGAATCAACCTCGTCAACGATGGAAAAATGGTGTTTCCGCTGAACCAGGTCGGAAGGATTGATGGCCATATTATCCCTCAGATAGTCAAAACCAAACTCGTTATTGGTTCCATAGGTAATATCCGCATGATAGGCTTTTCTTCTTTCCTTTGAGTTGGGTTCATGCTTATCAATGCAGTCAACAGACAAACCATGAAATTCATAAAGCGGCCCCATCCATTCCTGGTCTCTTTTAGCGAGGTAATTGTTGACAGTAACCAGGTGGGCTCCTTTTCCCGCGAGGGCATTTAAAAACAAAGGAAGGTTAGCTGCCACCGTCTTTCCTTCGCCGGTAGCCATTTCAGCAATCCGGCCCTGATGCAATACAATTCCACCCATCAACTGGACATCATAATGTATCATGTCCCACGTGATCGTGTTTCCACCTGCTTCCCAACTGTTAAAATAGGTAGCCGTATCGCCGTCTATTTTCACGTAATCCTTTTGAGCAGCCAATTCCTTGTCGAAATCCGAAGCAGTTACCTTTATTTCCTGGTTTTCCTTGAATCGCTTGGCAGTCTCCCGCATCACTGCGAAAGCTCTCGGAAGCAGTTGTTCCAGTATTTCTTCAAGTTGATCATCCAGTTGATTTTCCAGATCATCAATCTTTTTATATAACTGTTCCTTTTCATCTACATCCGTTTCATAACTTTCGGCTTTCTCCTGTAATCTTTCCTTTTCATTTTCTCCTTCCGAGATATAATCCTGTATTTCTTTTCTTATTTCCTGAGCCTTTGCTCTTAATTCATCATTGCTTATATCATGCAATCCTGAATATACGGAATTGATCTCTTCCACAATGGGCATAAGCTGTTTAATATCCCGCTCCGATTTGCTTCCGAAAATCTTGGTCAGTACCTTGGTTAAAACATCCATATTTAACCCCTTTTACAATTTATATTATGATATGCAAAGTTAATTTAAATGAAAAGAAATTATTTAAAATTGATTATAAAATAACATCTCCCTAATAAACACGAAAAAATGATTACAATATTATTCTGAAAATAAAACCATATCCGATGGGTGGTGACCTCTCTCATGCCTACGGTACTCCCGGAATCGGGGTTTATCCATAAAATTCCGCGCTATTCGTAGAATTTTAAGAGCACCCTACATTTCCGAATCCGGCAGCCGCCGGATGACACCAATGGGCGATAATAAAAGCCAGATATTGATGAATAAAAAAGAATTCGTGCATTCGTGGCCATCCGTATTTTGTAGAAGATGGTGCCGAGGCTAAACAAATTCCGAGGTAGCTGAATCAGAAAAACCGGTACAATTACTGAATGACCTGATCCCCTGTATTAAGCCAGAATCCGGCAGCCGCCGGATGACATCTCTGTAGCCCCGACCGGCAGCTGCCGGTCGGGATTTTAAGGGTGGCATACCGTTCCGAATCCCTTCAGGGATGACATGGCTTTATTTCCCAACCATATCGGTGCATTCAATTCAGGTGTTTTAAAGGCCGCGGCCTCTTGCCCCGAT
>JAGXLC010000348.1 GCA_018334875.1 Bacteroidales bacterium
GAGCTCCATTTCACGGATCATCCGGCTTCTTAAATCATTTTTTTTCATTTTAGTTAAATTTATAGGTTAAGACCCACAATTTAACTAAAAATTACCGCCTCCGGGAGGGGGCGGTTTTGTTCAACGTCTAGCTAAAGTGCGTATGCATTTTATTTTTCTATTGTCTGTGCACCATATCCACCAAATTCTGGGTGGGTATAGTGCGTTATGTTAATCAATGATGTCATCAATTGGGTTTTTAAAATCAAAATAGTTCCTTAATAAAGGCAATAGAGAAGAGGGTAGTTGTACAATTCTTCTGCCAACTCCAGATTTAACCGTTTGTCAACTGATTTTTGCCCCTTGCCAACTTCTTACCCCAACTCCTGTCAAACACCCCAATGACAACAGAATGACAATTGAATATCTCTGCCAACTGTAGCTTTCAGGTTTTGCCAACTGCTCTTTGCTCCCGCAGAATGCGGGACCAACTGTATTGCTAAATCTTATTTCCTTAAATTTGATTCTGCAATATAGTAAGCTGCTCCCGCTATTAGGCGGGACCCATTGCCAACTTTTCTCCCGGGTTTAATAACAACAGAATTAACCACCGAATGACCACCAATGACTATTTAATGACGATTAATGACAACCAAATGACCCCCTCATCCTCCAAACACCAAATATATCACCGCAGCCACGGCAGCTCCTGCCAGTGGCCCGAAAATGGGCACCCAGGAATATCCCCAGTCCGAGCCTTGCTTTTCTTTTATAGGCAAGATGGCATGCATGATACGCGGCCCGAGATCCCGTGCCGGATTGATTGCATACCCGGTGGGACCGCCCAAGGACATACCGATCACACCCACCAATAGACCAACAGGCAACGCACCAATCGAGCCCAAACCCACTTCTACCTCCCGCAGATCAGGAGATTCAATGGTAGGCCCGGCAAACAGGAAAACTGCATAAACCAGCACAAAGGTGCCTATCACCTCTGTCAAAAAATTCTTCTTCTTATTGCGAATTTCCGGAATAGTTGAGAAAATACCCAGTTTGGCAACAGGATCATTGGTTGCCTTGAAATGATCGTGATAAGAGAGCCAGACAAGAAAAGCACCAAGTGCGGCACCTATCAATTGTGCCGTCACATAGGTCCCGACCTTCGCCCAGGGAAAGACACCTCCCAATGCCAGACCGAAAGTAACGGCCGGGTTAATATGGGCACCCGATACCGGACCTACAGTCGCCACAGCAATAAATACCCCGAGGCCCCAACCCCAGGTAATTAGAAGCCATCCTCCGCCGTTTCCCTTGGTCTTTTTTAACACGACATTTGCTACAACTCCGCCACCGAAGACAATAAGAAACATGGTTCCGATAATTTCTGCAACAAATTCACTCATGAAACAAATAATTTTTGTGGTTTAACTTTTTGAGACGCTTTCAAATCCATTTGATTTAATGAGCAAACACTATTTATTTTCATCTTCGAGAAAATATCCATTGGCCAGACTGGTAAAACGCTCCACCTCTTCTTTTTGCCACTGTTCGTCTTTGCCGAGCTCTTCCGCCAGAATGCGGGCCACTTCAGGTGCCATGTCAACAGCAGCCCGGGCATCCAGGGGCAAGGCTCTGACCCGTCTTGCAAGGACATCATCAACACTACATGCCATTTCATTTCTTGCCGCCCAGACCACTTCAGCTTTTGTGAAATCCAAACGCTCATCCAGACGTTCGGCAAGGTCAGGTTCCTGCTCCATCAACTCATCTATGGCTTTTTTATCCGAACCATATACATAGAGGTGGTTGTTCCGGTCAACATCCTCTAAGTAACCATGTATAGGCAGATTTTTGGTCTTCGGTTTTTTCGGCTCAAGGCCGTTCACTTTAATGGCCTTATTTATTGTATCCTCTCCCATCTTACGGTAGGTGGTCCATTTGCCGCCCGTTAAGGTTATCAAACCTGAAGAAGAAACCATCACTTTATGGCTCCGGGAAATTTCCTTGGTATTCTTCCCTGCACCTTCCGGAGCTGCAAGCGGACGCAAACCTGCAAAGATGCTCTTCACGTCGCTTCGTTTAGGGGCCTTATCCAGGTATTTTCCCGCAGTAGTCAGTACAAACTCGATTTCCTCTTCCAGGGCTCTCGGCTCAAGGGAAGGATGATCCACCTGCGTATCCGTTGTGCCTACCACTACCTTACCCCTCCAGGGTACAGCAAAGAGCACCCGCCCGTCACTGGTTTTGGGGATCATAATGGCATAATCGCTTTGCAGAAACTCCTTATCAAGCACAATATGAATACCCTGGCTGGGCATAATGCGTCTGGGTGAATCGGGTTCGTCCATTTTCAGAATATCATCCGCAAAAACGCCGGTGGCATTCACTACCGATTTTGCATGAATGGTATATTCTTCCCCGCTTTCCTCATCCATGGCCTTTACACCCTTGACCCGGCCATTGCCGTCTTTAACCAGATCTATTACTTTACAATGATTCAACACCACACCATTGAGATCTACAATGGTTTGTGCCATATTAACCGCCAATCTCGAGTCGTCAAATTGCCCGTCGCGATAAACCACTCCCCCGTGCAAACCATCCTTACGAATGGTGGGCAGGTATTGAAGGGTTTTCTTTTTTGAAATATGGACCGAAGGCCCCAGGCTCAGCCTTCCGGCCATCAGGTCATACATTTTAAGGCCGAGGGTATAGAAGGGACCTCCCCACCATTCAAAGTTGGGTATAACGAAAGACTGATTCTTCACCAGATGGGGTGCATTCTTCCTGAGCAGCCCCCGTTCCCGCAACGCTTCCATAACCAGAAACACGTCGCCCTGAGCAAGATAGCGAACACCACCATGCACCAGTTTGGTACTCCGGCTTGAAGTACCTTTTGAAAAATCAGCCATTTCAAGCAGCACAGTTCGATATCCCCTTGCTGCTGCATCCAGTGCAGTACCGAGTCCGGAAGCACCTCCTCCGATAACAGCCACATCCCAGGGTTGTTTGTGATCTTTCAATTGATTTACCAAATGTTCTCTTTTCATAATTGTAGACATTTTAATTGACACTTCTGAGCAATGGAAAAAAAGATACCGCTAGTCATCACCGACCATCCAGTCTTTAGCCTTTTGAACAGCTTTTTGCCACTTCCGGCGATATTGGCCGATTTGTTCCTTATCCATAACCGGCTTAAAAACTTTTTCCTGCTGCCATTGTTTGTGCAGCTCATTCATATCCTTCCAGTAACCCACAGCCAATCCTGCAAGGTAAGCAGCACCCAGAGCGGTAGTCTCTATTTGTTTTGGGCGTACCACCGGACAGTCTATCGCTTCGGACTGAAACTGCATAAGCAGATTGTTTGAAGAAGCTCCTCCATCCACGTGCAATTCTTTAATTTTAATACCCGAATCAGCTTCCATTGCATTAATGACATCCATTGTCTGGAAAGCAATCCCTTCAAGGGCTGCGCGCGCCAAATGGCCTTTATTGGCACCACGGGTCAGGCCTACGATTGCACCACGGGCGTACTGATCCCAGTGAGGAGCGCCCAAACCGGCAAGAGCCGGAACAAAATAAACCCCACCGTTATCATCCACTGTTTTGGCGAGGGTTTCCACTTCGGGTGCTGATTGTATGAGTCCCATTTCGTCACGGAGCCACTGTACAGCAGCTCCTGCAATAAATATGCTGCCTTCCAGTGCATAATGCACCGTATCGCCAATTTTCCATCCAATGGTGGTTAACAGGTTATTGTTTGATTTGATGGGTTGTTCACCGGTATTCATCAGGAGGAAACAACCGGTACCGTATGTGTTTTTTGCCATGCCCTGGGCGGTACATTGCTGACCAAACAAGGCGGCCTGCTGATCTCCTGCAATACCCCCTATAGGAATAGAATGGGCAAAAATTGTGGTTCTTGTATAACCCAGCTCGCCACTGGAAGCGGTCACCTGGGGAAGCATGTTTCTAGGAATGCCCATCAGCCCAAGGAGCTCATCATCCCACTTCATTTCCCGGATATTATAAAGCATGGTGCGGCTTGCGTTACTTACATCGGTAATGTGTTGATCTCCTCGGGTAAGGTTCCAAATCAACCAGCTATCAATGGTGCCGAATGCCAGCTTTCCGGCCTCCGCCTTTTCGCGGGCCCCTTCTACATTATCCAGTATCCACTTTACCTTGGTACCTGAAAAATAAGCATCGATCACCAATCCGGTTTTTTCCTGGATTTTGTCCGTCCATCCTTCCTTTTTGAGGTGCT
>JAGXLC010000349.1 GCA_018334875.1 Bacteroidales bacterium
AAATAGAAACTGATTTTATGAAAAGCGGAAAAGATTATGAAATGACACTCATTACTGACGGCGATCAACCTGAAACTTTTCATACCGAAACCCGGAATATTTCGAAAGATCAAGCATTCCAGGTTTCCCTGAAAGCCTACGGAGGGTTTACCGCTCAATTAAAAGAACCATAGTATAAGGAAAAAATTCAGAATTATTCTTGAATAATTCGGGTTAGAATTTGGTGCTTTTAATCAGTTCCTGAAACCATCATTCTCTAATTATTAAGCGCTCTTTCAAATAACGCGCTTACCTTCCTTATCCATACCAGGGTCTCTTCCTTTTGCTCGCTTTTTTAATGGCCCGGATGGCCAGATTTGCATCTTCTACAACCTGAAAATCAAACATGCCCACGCAGATGAAATCGGCCCCGTTGTCAAAAGCATACTGAAATCCGTTTTCAGGATGAATGGCTCCACCGGCAAGTACCTTATAACCCACAACGGGTTTTTTCGATTTCTCTAGATAGTTTACCGTCTCCTCCGGGAACATGCACCACATATTGTCATGATACGCCCCTTTGTGATCGGATGTTGATCCTGAAACTGCAAAGGGTACCCTTTTATCCTTCGGGGTAGCCGACCAGTAACGATCATGGTGCATGGTCTTAAAATAGAAATCGACTTCTATTCCTGCCTGGTCACATGCATGAAAAGCATGAATATCATGGGCTCCCATGCCTGCCGGATAACCTTGCCTTTTCGTATGGTCTACACACTTTTGTAACAAATCCGTATCACCGCTTTGAGCCCACCTGTCACCCGTAGCCCCGAAAATCTGAATAATATCCACGCCCATATCAATGGCCTGGTCAATATTGGCATATAGATCCTCCTTGATGGGTTTGGCCTGGATCATCGTTTGCAGATTGCTACCAAACATTTTTTTATAACGGTTTATAAGGGCTTGCTGTTCGAGCGTACAGACATTCATGGTATTGATGCCTGCCTTTTCTGCCAACATAAGGGTTTCAAATACTTTTTTCTCCGTATTATAGGCCTTGAAAAGCTGGGAGGCATACTGAAGATCTCTGGCATGTGCCCAGCCACCGATTAGGTTGCATCCCATAATCAGGCGGCTGACCTTTTTCTCTCCGCCCAAACTTCCGCGGGGGATCTCTCCTTCCAGTTCGCTAAGGGATTGGGGGTTCAATGTGATGGTACCTCCGGAAATGGCATCGGTCTCACGATAGTCTTTATTGCTCATAAAGGCCCAGGCAAAACCCCCGAGGAAAGGTAAAAAAGCCAGATGTTTCAGCATATCGCGCCTGCTTTTTGAGCCTTCGGTTTTAGCAACTGCAGGTTCCGGATTTTTCTGATTACTGCTGGAAAAAGTTGGAAACCGGAATTTTATCTTTTTTATCAGACTCCAGAGTCCAATGTTCAGAGTACTGGGGAACAACGCCAGTACAACAAGGCTTAAAAGTTCAATTAAGTTTTTGTTTACCAACAAATAATGTCCTTCCTGAGGTACCCCGAAATTGAAGCCCTGAAATGGAGGGTAAGCGATATAATAAAAGAAAAGCAGTAAGATACCTGCATATACTGCGGTACGGGCAAAAAAACCCAGGAACAATCCCAAACCGATAAGAATCAGGCCCCAGATGTTGAGAACATTCACCAACTCAAGCACCGCAGGCTGGGAAGCCATCCATTGAAAAGCCCCTGAGAGGAAGCCCTGTGAGCCTGTCAGGAAACTTTCTGCCGACCAGTTGGGATCCAACAATTTAACGATACCTTCATAAAATAAATGCCAGCCAATAATGATGCGTAACACAATGAAGCCCCATTGCTGAGGAGGTGTTAAACGGATAGAATTTTGCCTTGTTTTCATGGTAAATTTTTTTGTAAAAATATAAAAATAACTGGTTTACCCCAAAAATGGTACTTTATTTTGCATCATTCCACAGATTTTTATATTTTAGATGACACAATTATTGTAAAGAATTTATCGGTTTATAAACGTTAAAATTTATTATTATGGATCATTCCCGAAGAAATTTCATTAAGAAATCACTGACCGGCATGGCTGGTTTGACACTGGCCACGACAATCCCGGAGAGTTTAAATGCTATGTCTTCAAGAGTTTCTGCCAGCGATTCCCTGAATGTTGGTCTGATTGGTTGCAAAGGCATGGGATTTGCAAATCTGAGAGATCACCTCAAAGTGCCTGGCGTAAAGTGTGTGGCCCTTTGTGATGTGGATAAAAATATACTGGAATCCCGGGCTTCCGATGTGGAAGAGATGACCGGAAAAAAACCTGAGCTTTACCGTGATTTCAGGCGACTGATTGAGAATAAAGACATTGACATTGTGATCATCGGCACTCCCGATCATTGGCATTGCTTGCCCATGGTTATGGCTTGCCAGGAAGGCAAGGATGTATATGTAGAAAAGCCGCTGGCCAATTCCATAGAAGAATGCAACATCATGGCGGCAGCCGCCAAAAAATACAACCGCGTTGTTCAGGTAGGGCAGCAACAGAGAAGTGGCAAACACTGGAAAGAAGCTATAGATGTCATTCATGCAGGCCGTCTGGGCGAGATCAGGAAAGTTCATTTCTGGTGTAACTTTTTCTATGGCGCAGGCCCCAGGGCCGTTCCAAACAAAGCCGTCCCCGATGGCGTTGATTACGATATGTGGCTTGGACCTGCTCCCAAAAGACCGTTCAACCCCAACCGATTCCACGGGTCCTGGAGAATGTTCTGGGATTACGGTGGCGGACTACAGACAGACTGGGGCGTTCACCTGGTCGATATGGGGTTGTGGGCTTTAAATATCACCGAAACACCCAAATCGGTAACTGCTATGGGAGGAAACTTTGCCGCAGGTGACAGGGCTTGTGAAACAGCCGACACACAAACAACCATGTTTGAATTCAATGACTTTCACCTGACATGGGATCACAACGGCGGAATTCAGACCGGTCCTTATAACCGAAATTACGGTATTGCCTTTATTGGGGAAAAAGGAACCATTGTTGCAGACCGGAACAACTGGGTTTTAAATCCTGAAGAACAGGACGGCAAAAAGAGAATGGAAGAAATACCCAAACATGAAAGCGATGGCAAATCACACATAAATCATGTGGAAAATTTCATTGAGTGTGTTAAGACCAGAGAAAAACCCGCGTGCGACATAGAAACTGCCAGAAGGGCTGCTCTGTTCACCCATCTGGGAAATATTGCCTATCGCACCGGTAAAAAGCTTTATTATGACGAAGAGAAAAATGAATTTCCTTACAATCCCCCGGCCAACGATTATCTCGTTCCTGAATACAGGGATCCGTGGAATTTGCCAAAAATATCGTAAATTAGAGCTTCAATTAATAATGTCGAATTTAAATGATAAATATATGATTAACAGGTATTTTACAAAAAAACTGGTTTTAATTGGGGTTTTCGCTTTATTTACTGGAATAAGTTACGGCCAGGAAAATAACAAAACTCCTGAATCCACCGAAATCTGGGAACCTCAGCCCCGTAAAGTTGAACCGGGACAAGGAAATCAACCTCCTTCGGATGCCATCGTTCTGTTTGACGGCAATGATCTCTCCGAATGGGAGCATCCGGATGGCAGTGCTGCAAAATGGAACGTTCACGATGGTATGGTAACGGTAAAGCCCGGAACCGGTACCATCCAAACCAAAAAAGAATTCGGCGACATTCAGTTGCACATTGAATTCAAATGCCCTGAAGACGACCATGATGAGGGTCAGGGAAAAGGCAACAGCGGTGTTTTCCTTCAGGGCCGTTACGAAATTCAGGTACTGGATAACTACGAGAACAAAACTTATGCGAATGGACAGGTCGGCAGTATATACAAGCAACATATACCCCTGGTAAATGCCAGCAGAGAACCGGGAGAATGGCAGTCGTATGATGTCATTTACCAGGCTCCACGCTTCAATGATGAAGGAAGGGTGATCATTCCCTCACAAATAACCGTGCTGCACAATGGAGTGGTGATCCACAACAGTGTGAACATACAGGGCAATACCAGTTACATTGGTGCCCATCAATATGAAGAACACGATCTCAAAGAACCCCTCACGCTTCAGGATCATGGAGACCTTGTAAGCTACCGGAACATTTGGGTAAGAGAATTATAGCATCAGAGGTACTTATCCCCGGCCTTAAAAATGCCGGGGATAATTCATGTAAGAACCCGTGAAGTAGCTTATTCATAAACAAATATTAATCATC
>JAGXLC010000350.1 GCA_018334875.1 Bacteroidales bacterium
CTGCACCATCCATCCCATCGAAAGCAAGGATTGGCCTACCATCGCCCAACGCCCCCATTACAGCGTATTCAACAAAGCAAAGATCAAAAATGACTTCGGCATCACCATTCCATACTGGAAGGAGAGTCTGAAGAAGATGTTACAAAAGTTAGATAAATAAGTTTATCATTGAAATAAGATGTAAAAAATGAAGCAACCTTAGATTTAACCCGGGGAACTAAACCAGACCCCAAAGGGGTCAAACCATGAGTAATCCCGGGTGAAACCCGGGGAAATCGACTGCCAACCCCCCAGCGCTCCAACTGGTACAATTGAATTAAACACCTTCCTTCCTGGAGCGCAATCAACAAACTTGAGATAAACAAGGAAAAAGAATACTTTCTACCATATCTATCTATATTTCAATCTATAACAGAGAACCCACCCCCACCTTTGCATTAATCCTGATATTTTTCTTAATTTTAAGGTTCTTTTTACGGGATAGTTTTATAAAACAAAAAAACAGTGAGGCAATTATGGAAAATGTTGATGTATTGACCCAGGTGAAAAACAAAGCCAATACCTGGCTTGAAGGCGATTTTGATGAAGAAACCAAAAAGCAGGTAAAATATTTGCTTGAAAACGATGAGCAAGAACTGATCGACGCCTTCTATAAGGATCTTGAATTTGGTACCGGCGGTTTAAGAGGCATTATGGGAGTAGGAACAAACAGGATGAACATTTATACCGTTGGAATGGCAACCCAGGGTTTGAGCAATTATATTCACAAACAATTTTCTAATCTAAGCCAGATAAAAGCAGCCATTGCTTATGATTCCAGAAACAACAGCAAGCTGTTTGCGGAGAAAGCCGCCAAAGTTTTAACGGCCAACGGAATCAAAGTATATCTTTTCGACAAGCTCCGGCCAGTACCAGAACTCTCTTTTGCAATAAGATATTTGAGCTGCCAGGCAGGTATTATGATCACTGCCTCGCACAACCCGAAAGAATACAACGGGTATAAGGTTTACTGGGATGACGGTGGTCAGATTGTACCGCCCCACGACAAAAACATCATCAGCGAAGTACAAAAGATCAGTGACATAAGCCACGTCAATTTTAACGGGGATGAAAACAAAATAGAAATCCTCGGGAAGGACATCGATGAAACGTACCTTGACAAAATCTATACGCTTTCATTGAATCCTGAAGTCAACAAGAAACACAGTGATATGAAGATCGTTTACACGCCTTTACATGGTACGGGCGTAGATTTGATCCCAAAAGTGCTGGAAAAATTCGGGTTCAGGAATTTGATTCATGTACCCGAGCAGGATGAGATCAGCGGTGATTTTCCCACGGTTCATTCACCCAATCCCGAAGAGCATGCAGCGATGAAGATGGCGCTTGAAAAAGGCGAAAAAGAGGATGCTGACCTGGTAATGGCCACAGACCCGGATACCGACCGTGTGGGGCTGGCAGTGAAAAATAAACAGGGGCAACTGGAGATCCTAAACGGTAATCAGGCCGCTTCCCTCCTGATCAACTATCTCCTCTCTCAATGGAAAGAGAAAGGGAAATTAACAGGCAACGAATACATCGTAAAAACCATAGTCACCACGGAACTGCTGGCCGATATTGCAGAAACTTACGGTGTGGAGTGCTATGACACCCTCACCGGTTTCAAATATATAGCAGACAAGATTAAGCAGCTCGAAGGCAAGAAAACATTCATCGCTGGCGGTGAGGAAAGTTATGGTTATCTGGCAGGCGATTTCGTAAGGGACAAAGATGCGGTAATCTCCTGTGCCCTGCTTGCTGAAACAGCCTCATTTGCAAGGGAAAACGGCAGATCACTGTTTTACCAGCTCATCGACATCTACCTTGAACACGATGTTTTCAAGGAAAGGCTGAAATCGGTAGAGAAAAAAGGCAAGGAAGGGGAAGAAGAAATCAGAAAGATGATGGATCAGTTCAGGAACAACCCGCCCGATTCCATCAACGGGGAGGATCTGATGCTGATACACGATTACCATAAACAAAAAACCTTTGATCAGCTCAGTCAGCTCCGTTACGAGATCCATCTTCCCAAATCCAATGTATTACAGTTCATTTTGAAGGACGGAACCAAGATCTCCATGCGCCCGTCGGGTACAGAACCCAAGATCAAGTTCTATTTCAGCGTAAACGACAAACTGGAAAAACGGGAAGATTTAGACAAAGTTGACAGCATGCTCGAAGAGCGAATTGATAACATCATTAACGAATTAAAAATCCAATAAAAAGAAACAAGATGAAATCACATAGAAAAGAGCTTTGGTTCAACACGAAGCACCGCAGAGAATTGATAAACATCACCCCGGATGTCGAAAAAGAAGTTCGTGAAAGCGGCATTCAAGAAGGTTTTGTGCTGGTGAATGCCATGCACATTACAGCCAGTGTATTCATCAACGATGATGAGTCGGGTCTGCATCAGGATTTCGAAAACTGGCTCGAAGGCCTCGCACCGGAAAAACCCTATGATCAATACAATCACAACACAGCAGAAGACAATGCCGATGCCCATCTTAAAAGAACTGTTATGGGCCGAGAAGTAGTGGTAGCCATTACAGAGGGCAAGCTCGATTTCGGACCCTGGGAACAGATCTTCTACGGAGAATTCGACGGAAAACGAAGGAAAAGGTTATTGGTGAAGGTCATTGGGGAATAGACGCCGAAAGCTGCCTTTTAATTTGTTTGACGGGAGTTGGGAAATTGGTTGGCAAAGAGCAATTGGCAAACCCTGAATACAAAGTCGACAGGGAAAACCAATTGTCATTTGTTGTGTTTGACAGGAGTTTGATTGTTTGACAGGAGTTGGGGAAAGAAGTTAGCAAAGGACAAATCTGGCGCTGGCAGGTGAATGAAATAGTCATTGATTGTCATTAAGTGGGCATTCGGTTGTCATTAATGTTCATCCCTGACTGCCGGCACGCGGGCGTCAAAAGCCGAACAAGTTTTATTATATTCGCAGAAAATATAAAGTTGGCTGCTGGCAGCAAGCCGCTGTGGGAAAACCAAGACAGGCCGGATGATGAGGCTGAAGGCATTTGGCCGGTTGTTTGGCACCCCGTCTGGCCGGTTTTCAGATACACATGCCCGGAAAAGCTTCCGCTTCCGAGCCTTTGGATCTCAGAGAAAATATTCATCATGCATGCCGGTCGGACGGGTTAGCGTTGGCAATACAAGAGCAGGCATATGGCAACCTGATGCTAAAGGAAAAAAAAATTTCTTGACATTTGTCTCCGGTCCATTTTCCCGTCATTTTTTTATTACCTTTGTTTAAAAGATTATATGACAAACCTCACTGCCCGGTAAATAAGAAAGCGCACATAAAGCTCACCCCCGAAATTCACCGTCAAAAGGAAAAACCAGATCCTTGGTTATTTGAAGGAAATGGGGGAAAGCAATAGCCAACTATCAGTCAAAAACGGGAAAGGTTCCGTTTTGCAAACCCTAGTCCATAAGTCAATTATAAGGAAATTCAAGGACACGAATTATCTAATCCTAATCGTGCAATACGTGCGCGAGTTGAACATTGGACAGAAAGTGGTTTTACTGATTTTATGCAAAACAAAGGAGATTAGTAGGAGCAATTAAATTTTAATCTTGTACATATTCTAAACATAAATTTTTTAAGTGTATCCCCAACGCACGAATTGACAAATGTAATAAAGCACAAAAAAGATGGTATAGTGCGTGTAAGCACCCCTCTCCTTATAAAATTTTCCATTATTTAGACTCATTCTAAAAAGACAAAAACATTGGTGTCCATCTTGTTGTTTAATTAATATTGTTTTCTGATAAATGAGAACGATTCTTATGTGAAATTTAACTAAAACTAAATAATTATGGAACATCAATCAGATCACTCTAGCAAATGTCCGGTTACCGGAGCAACCAGCAAACCAGTTGGTGTTGATCCCCAGGGACCTAAACAGCTAAACCTAGATATTCTCCGCCAGCATTGCCCCCATTCCAAACCCATGGAGGAGGGTTTTAACTATGGCGAAGAATTCAAAAAACTGGATTTGAAAGCCGTCAAGCAAGATCTTCATCAACTTATGACCGACTCCAAAGACTGGTGGCCGGCAGACTGGGGTCATTATGGAGGTCTGTTTATCCGGATGACCTGGCACAGTGCGGGCACTTACCGTATAGCCGATGGCCGGGGAGGAGGAGGAACCGGCAATCAGCGTTTCTCCCCAATAAACAG
>JAGXLC010000351.1 GCA_018334875.1 Bacteroidales bacterium
TGCCGGGCCAATCCGCTTATTGACTTTATTCAACCGGCTGGTCATTTATTTGTTATGATGATAGAATAATAACACTTGCCGACAATCTGCCGACAGACAATAAATTTTAATGATAAAAGCTCTTGCGCCTAGTTTTTATTCCATTACATTTTCAGGTAAATTTTCGCCCAATTCAATGTGATCAACAGGATAACCTTTTATATTAACTGCACCTGTATATTTTCCGTCTAAAAGAAAGGGCGTTTTATTAACCTGATTATCAAGATTTAAGTTTCTGACATTGAATTCAAAGACATCAGAAACTTCCATTGCCCGTTCCTTAGCGTTAATCGTTACATTTTCCAGGGTTAAATTTTTCACCCGGTATATACGGGCGCCTTCCTGCGAATTTTTAACGTCAATATTCCTGAAAGTAAAATCCTCGAGCCATTTCTCCGGCAATCCATTCATTATTATTGCATTAGGAACTCCATCAATTTGGATATCTCGAATATTGATGTTTTTGAATAACGGAGCTGCTCCTCTTGCTTCTTCGTGGTAATAGGCATTAAAATTAATCGCCGAATTATCAAGATCCTTCATCTGAATATTATGAATGTAAATGTTTTCTATCGAATTGCCTCTGCCTCTCTCTGATTTAAACCGTATGCCCCGATCGCAACCTTCAAAATAAGCATCGTGAACATATACATTTTCTATGCCGCCGGAAGTTTCACTTCCAAAAACAATTCCACCGCTTCCGGTTTGTACATCAACAGCCTTATAATTGCGGACAACCACATTTTTTGTGGGAATGCCTATTTTCAATCCTTCCTCGTTTAAACCGGACTTTAGTACAACAGCATCATCGCCTGTCTCAAAATGGTTGTATTCAATTAATACATTTTTGCAGGAGCTGGGGTTTATTCCATCTCCGTTAGGCGCCTCCTTACTCAGGACTGTAATGTCGCGAACAATAATATTCTCACAAAAAACGGGGTTGACATTCCACATGGGAGAATCCTTAAGGGTGATGCCTTCAACCAAAATATCCGAAGATTTCCAAAAAACAATAAAATTCGGCCTCATACCTTCCTCACCGGCTCCTTTACCATACTTGCGCCTGGAAAGCGGTACCTTAGTAGCCTCGATTCGGGGTGTGTGAGAATTATTTTCCGCCCATTCCCACCAGTGCCGTCCATGTCCGTTAAGCGTACCCTTCCCGGTAAGAGCAATATTTTCAACATCTCTTGCATAGATCAATGGTGAATAATTGTAGGCTTGGACCCCTTCAGGTCTTTGAAGCACAACGGGTAAATAATCTTCTTTATCTTTACTGAAATGAACCACTGCATTTTCAGCAACATGCAGGTTAATATGGCTCATCAGATGAATGGGGCCGGTCCACCATTCGCCCTCGGGTATGAGGACTTTACCCCCGCCTGCTTTATGAGCGTCTTCGATGGCCGCGTGTATGGCTTTTGTGTTTTGATCTTTCCCATCAGAGCCGGCTTCAGCGCCATAATCTTTTATATTGAATGTATTATCCGGAAATTCCGGCCTTTTTAAATCCGGCATATCAAATGGTGCATTGACCGGGGCAATCTCTTCAGGAACTTCGACAGGTTCATCCGGTGAAGTCGCGGCGGCACTCATACCAAATGCTAAAAACAATATGAGGGTTACGAAATACTTATGGATACTTGGTGTTTTCATTTTATATACCTCCAAATTTTAGATTTATAAAAGCAGATGTAATACTTATTAATGAATGTTGGATAAATATAATAAATTTAATTTAAATTAATGAAACAGCAAAAACAGTAGATTTAGACATTTCAGTTTTCCTTCTTCAGATTTTTTACATCTTCAAACAAAAAGGATGGGTTGTTGCTGGTGGGTTTTACTGCCTGAATATCTGTCAGATACAATCCGTTGATGTCATCAAAGACAAATGCAGGGCGGGCTTCGTCAGTTTTATAATCAAGCTGAACACCGTGAAATCTTAAATTATTCACATGACGGCAATAAAAACCATAAGCAGGCAACTTGCCAAACATTCGTCTTGCAGGATAACTGTCTACCTCCTCGGGAACATCACGGTGGATGAGTTCTTTGCTTCCCCCACCCTGAAAGGTAAGCCTTATATTCTCCAATGTTATATTTTCTGCTGACTGTTCAGGAACACCTGTGATGGAACAACCCACATCATCAAGTCCCGTGGCAATGATGTTGCTAAGAATGACATTTTGAAGTGAACCAACGTCCGGTATATCCATCCCTTTTTCACGGATGTATTGTTTTTCATTGGGTCTGCCCGATCCTTCAGCCAGATAAGGACGAGCGCGATCACCCAGACGTATGAAAATCCCCCCTTTAGCATTGACCATGGTAATATTTGAAATCATGACACGGTCCATGGTGCCGCCATCAACCATTTCCAATGCTATACCGGCGTTACGTACATTGTAAATGGTACAATTGGACACAGTGATATTTTTGAACCCACCCGTTGATTCTGTACCACATTTAAATGCATTGGTATGACTGCGTAAAATACAATTTGTAATGGTAATATTCTCACAATCTTTAGGTGCTGTAGCTTTTAGCACGATGGCATCATCCCCGCTGTTGATTTCGCAATCAGATATGCGCACTTTATTGCAACAATCGATGTCAATGCCATCATTATTCACATTCGCATTACTGTGTATGGTGATGCCGTCAATATTTACATTTTCACAGGCCAGATAATGCTGCACCCACATCGGAGAGTTGGTAAGGGTTATATCTCTGACTAAAACGTTTTCACATTCGATCATGCGAATCATAAAAGGGCGTTTTTTATAATTTTTTGGATCACCACCAAGCTGATAAGGCTCTTCTTCTCCTTGTCCGTCGATAACTCCCCGTCCTGTAATGGCTATATTAGTAACCTTTTCTGCATAGATGAGACTTTTATTTGTATAATTCACGTCTGTATAGGAACGAAACTCAGGTGTTTTCTCAGGAAAATGTCTTAGTTTTGTACTACCCAGCAGCACTGCTCCAGCACCAAGAGATAGGGTAACATGGCTCTTAAAAACTATTGTACCTGAAAGATACCTGCCGGCAGGAAAATATACAGTACCTCCTCCATTTGCATGGCAAGTATTGATGGCTTTTTTAATGGATTCAGTATTTAATGTTGTTCCGTCTCCTTTGGCTCCGAAATTTTCTATATTATATACAGGATCTTGGGCAGGTTGTGGGGCCGCTATGTCCTGTTTATCTTTCCCCAATACCCATGATAAGGGGAGCATAGAAAGCGTACTGCCTACTGCAATGTCTTTGATGAATTTTCGTCGTTTCATAAGCATTTTTTTAACAATTTCCAGTTTCGAATTTGTGTTTATCAAGTTCTCAATGCTATTTTATGAAAACTTAAGTGATTCTCATATCATATTACAAATCTGAAATCTACTTTGATTGAATGGCTTTTTCTATTTTCATCGCGTTATTATTGTTAAAACTAATCAGCAATTTATGGCAAATAGATTATATCATAACCTGGACAAGCCAGAACCAAACAGGATATTTTCCCTAATAAACAAGGGCTGAACTATTAGCAATATGAAAAACCATGCATGTCCAGGTTATTTATCGTACCTTATCAATCTATAAAAACATGACTGTTTTATAACAAGAAAACAAAGATATAATAATGATTTCAGCTATAGATCATTGATTTTCTGTCAAAATTCGTCAAAATGTAAATGATAAGGTACTATATATAATCTGCATTAGCCTCACTTGTCACTTATGCTCAACTTTCCTGGGTTTAATGGTTTCCACAAGATCCGGCAGATCATAATACTCAAGAGCGTCGAATATTACATGACCGATAAGGTCGTGTATTTTCGGCCTGGCAACAACATCATCGATCCAGCTTTTAATGGAGTTTTCAAGCGTGACGCTTCCGATCCGGTTATCCAGTGCAGCGGCATGCAGCACCACCGGACCTGCACGTTCTACACCAATGGTTTCGATTTCTGAGGGGTTAACATTAGACTGCTCTAACAACACATCCAGCGCCGCCATGATGTCCTCGACTCTCTGGCCCATAAGAGGACGTCCTATATCGCGGGCCAAAACTGCAACCCGGTGTTCAGTGTTGCAGTGTTTCCCATTACTCCCATGATCAGATGTTTCTCCGAAGCCACGGGCATCAATTGATAGTACTATGCGGTTTTGATTCACCAATTGTCCTCCTC